>CAJCHR010000133.1 GCA_903970225.1 Actinobacteria bacterium 21-64-8
CCCACCCCCGGCCCCTCCCGCAAGCGGGAGGAGCGAAGAAGCGTCGTCCCGGGTCGAGCCCCGTACGACGACTACATGCCGATCCCGGCCAGGATCGTCTCGCTCTCGGTCCATAGCCGTGCCGCCGCGGCGTCGTCGGTCGCCTGCGGAGCCGGCTCGGCTTCGGCGCAATCGTGGAAATAGCGCCCGCCATCGATCCCCGCTTCGGGCGCGGTCGCCAGCCACACCAGGGTGCGCGCTGGCTGTTCGGGTGCGACACCGTCGGCCGAGGCCATATATTGCTGCATGAAGTCGTCGCCGTGATTGGCGAAGTTGCTGGCGACGAGGCCCGGGTGCATCGATTGCGCGACGATCCCGTCGGCCGTCACGCGGCGATTGAGTTCGCGGGTGAACAGGATGTTCGCGAGCTTGGCCTCGCAGTAGACGGGCGTCGCCTTGAAATCGTTGATATTGTTGAGATCGTCCCAGTTCATGCCGGGCGAGATCTGATGCCCGCTCGATGACACTGCGATCACTCTCACCGTGCCCGGCGGGCTGTCGGCTGCCGTCGCCTTGAGGATCGGCAGCAACTCGCGTGTCAGCACGAACGGCGCCAGGTGATTGGCGGCGAACGTCGCCTCCAGTCCCTCGCCGGTGACATAGCGCTTGTCGCGCACGCCGCCCGCATTGTTGATCAGCGCGTCGATGCGCGCGGTGAGTGCGGCAATCTCGCCGGCGATTCGCTTCACGTCGGCCATTTCGCAAAAGTCCCCGCGCAGCATGTGGACAGTGCCGCCGCCCTCGCGCGCGGCCTCTGCCAGCTCGGCTTCGGCGGCGGCGGTGCGCGCCGGATCGCGCCCGGTGCCGATGACCGTCCAGCCCTGTTTCAGGAGCGCCGCGGCGGTCGCCTTGCCGATCCCCGCGCTGGCACCGGTGATCACCGCGACCCGGTCGTTCGTGCTGTTGCTCATGGCAATTCCTCTCTCCGGCAGCAGAATCGCTTGCTCTTGCGGCGCCGCTGCATAATGATACGCGGCGGTACCTTTAGGCGAAAAACGCGGGACCGTTCAAGGAGAGAGGATGATGGGCGCAGCCGCCGATACGCTGACCGCGATGATCGATGCCCCCGACCGTTTCACGCATTCGGCCGAGGCCCTGAAGACCGCGCAGATCGCCGCGCTCGATGAGCGGCTGCGCGAGAAGCGCGATCACATCAAGCTCGTGCGCCTGCGCGCCGATGATGAGGGTGTGGACTCGATCCGCAGCCTCGAGGAAGCGGTGCCGCTGCTGCTGCCGCACACCGCGTACAAGAGCTATCCCGAGACCTTTCTGACCGAGAAACGCTGGGACCGGCTGACCCGCTGGCTCGGAACCGTCTCGGCGTATCCGACCGACAACGTCGATCTCTCCAACATCACCGAGATCGATCAGTGGGTCGATGCCTGCGCCGCGGCCGGTCGGTTCGTCAGCTGTTCGAGCGGCACCACCGGCAAGTCGGCGATGCTGGTCGCTTCGCAGCACGATCTCGATTTCTCCAGCAAGGACGGCGTGCTTGCGACCGAATGGGGCTCGGACATCCGGACCGGCGACATGCGCGTGCGCGCGGGGCCGGTGGGCGCAGTCGCCTATACCCCGCGCAACGCCGCGATGGGCCAGGCGCTTGCGGCGGCATTCAACGATCCCGCCAAGCCAGGCTACACCCCCGACATCAAGCCGCTGACGGTCGGCTCGCTGACCGAGATGATCACGCTGCGCAAGGCGATCACCGACGGCACCGCGCGGCCCGACGAGATCGCGGCCTACGAAGCCGAAAGCACCGCCCGGGCCGAGGCGCTCGCCGCCGCGCAGATCGGTGCGGTCGACGATGTGATCGCCCGGCGCGGCGAGAAGCTCTATCTGATGGGCCTGTGGGGCTCGATGCATCCGTTCGCAGTTGCTGTGCGCGAGCGCGGATACAGCGCAAAGGACTTCCATCCCCAGAACGGCCTCTACATCGGCGGCGGCCTCAAGCGCGCGAAGCTGCCCGCCGATTATCGCGAGTTCGTTTACGAGACCTTCAATATCCAGCCGACCTATCGATACCAGATGTACGGTATGCAGGAACTCGGCAGTTCGATGCCGCGCTGCCAGGAAGGCCAGCGTTACCACGTGCCGCCCTGGCTGGTGGTCCTGCCGCTCGACAAGGACGGCAGCACGCTCCAGCCGGGCTGGGGCAAGGGTCAGGTCGAAGGCCGCGCGGCGTTCTTCGATCTTTCGATGGACGGGCGCTGGGGCGGGGTGATCTCGGGCGATCACATCCATGTCGATTTCGAGCCTTGCGCATGCGGCAATGCCTCGCCTTCGATCAGCGACGATATCTATCGCTACGCCGATCTCGAAGGCGACGACAAGATCGGTTGCGCGGGGACAGTGGACGCGTACGTTCGCGGGATGTCCTGAGGGAGAAACCGATGCCCGCGTACATGCTGTTTATCCGCGAGGGCGCAATCGTCGATCACGAGATGATGGCCGCATACAAGGCGAGCAGCACGCCGCCCCCTGCGGGAACGCGGCCGCTGGTGGTCTACGGCGAGATCGAGGCTCTGGAGGGCGAAGCGGCCGACGGCGTGGTGATCCTGGAGTTTCCCGACAAGGCGACCGCGAAGGAATGGTATTTCGGCGATTACCATGCTCGCGCCCAGCTGCGTCAGCAGGCGGCGCCTTATCGCTGCATGCTGCTCGAAGGGCTTTGAGCGATCGAACCGCGCGTGGTAGTCGCGGCTCCAACGCGGGGACGAGGAGCATCATAACAATGCGCAAGATCATGATCGCGGCAGCCATGGCGGCCATTACGCTTTCCACGGGCGCCCATGCCCAGCTTCCGGTCGGCGCCAAGGCGCCGCAGTTCACCACCACGGGCGCACTCGCGGGCAAGCCTTACGCGTTCGATCTCGCCAAGGCGCTGCGCAAGGGGCCGGTGGTGCTGTATTTCTATCCCAAGGCGTTCACACAGGGCTGCACGCTCGAAGCACATGCCTTCGCCGAAGCCTCGGGCGATTTTGCGGCGCTGGGTGCGCAAGTGATCGGCATGTCGGCTGACGATCTGCCAACGCTGGAGAAGTTCTCGACCGCCGAATGCCGCGACAAGTTCGCGGTCGCGACCGCGACCCCGGCGATCATCAAGTCGTACGACGTCGCGCTGAACCGCCCGGGCATCCCGAGCGGTCTTACGGATCGCACGAGCTACGTGATCGCGCAGAACGGCAAGATCACGCTGGTCCATACCGATCTCGATTACAAAGACCACGTCAAGCTCACGCTGGATGCGGTGAAGGCGCTCAAAGCCAGGGGTTGAGGGAGAAGTTTCGCGCGCCGAGACGGCAAGAGGACGTACCCCGCGGCGAAGCCGCATTCCTCCTCGGGTGTTTGTGGGACAGGGTGGACCGACCTTGGGCATGCCATCTTCGTGTCTTCGTGTGCGAAAAATGATCTCACACGAAGGCACGAATATCGCGTGCCATCCACCAGCGCCGGGCAATCCTGCCGAGTGACAGAGCGGCTTCGCGGCGGGGTACGCCCTCTTGGCCTCTTGGCGTGAGAAACAACTGCCCCAGCCACAGCGGCCGCAGTCCACATTTACATTCCGGCCGCTTTCGCTAAGCGGTGGCGCCCCGGCGCGCGGTCGGTGCCAAGGAGTTGAGTCAGCATGCGTGCGGAAGGCCAGGCCCACATCGATCGTATCGAGGCGGCGCTGGCGCTGGTCCGCAAGTCGCTCGACTGGGACCGCGCGCTGCGCCGGCTCGACGAGCTCAATGCGCGAGTCGAGGATCCCAGGCTGTGGGACAATCCCAAGGCGGCCGAGGCGCTGATGCGCGAGCGGCGGCGGCTCGAAGCCTCGGTCGGCACGGTCAAGCAGATCACCGCCGAGATGAACGACGCGATCGAATTCGTCGAAATGGGCGACGCGGAAGGCGATGACGGGATAGCGCAGGAGGGCCTCTCCAGCCTTGCCGCACTTGCCGCTCGCGCCGACTCGGACAAGGTGCAGGCGCTGCTTTCGGGCGAGGCCGATGCCAACGATGCCTACCTCGAAGTCCATGCCGGCGCAGGCGGCACCGAGAGCCAGGACTGGGCCGAGATGCTCCAGCGGATGTACACCCGCTGGGCCGAGCGCCACGGCTACAAGGTCGAGATGGTCGATTATCACGGCGGCGAGCAGGCCGGGATCAAGAGCTGCACGCTGCTGATCAAAGGCGAGAACGCCTATGGCTACGCCAAGACCGAAAGCGGCGTGCACCGGCTGGTGCGGATCAGCCCGTACGACAGCTCTGCGCGGCGGCACACCTCGTTCAGCTCGATCTGGGTCTATCCGGTGATCGACGACGACATCGACATCGACATCAAGGAATCCGATCTCAAGATTGACACCTATCGTGCCTCCGGCGCGGGTGGCCAGCACGTCAACACCACCGATTCCGCGGTGCGCATCACCCACGTGCCCACCGGGATCATCGTCGCCAGCCAGTCCGACCGCTCGCAGCACAAGAACCGCGCAACCGCGATGGGCATGCTCAAGGCGCGGATGTACGAGGCCGAACTGGCCAAGCGTGAGGCGGCGGCTTCGGGCGAATACCAGGCCAAGAACGAGATCGGCTGGGGCCATCAGATCCGCTCCTACGTGCTGCAGCCCTACCAGCAGGTGAAGGACCTCCGCACCGGCACCGTCTCGACCGCGCCGGGCGATGTGCTCGACGGCGATCTCGACCAGTTCATGGCCGCGGTGCTCGCGCAGAAGGTCACCGGCGAAGCGGTTTCGGTCGAGGACATCGATTGATGCGCCTCGCGCGTCGTGGCTTTTGCGCCGGCGCCCTGGGGGTCGCTGGCGGCCTCGCCGTGCCAGCCTTCGCGCAGAAGGACACGCGCGACTGGGTCAACGCGCTGTCCGCGATCGAGCACAAGGCGCCCGGCGGCGCGCAGCTTGGCGCCTATATCTACGATGTCGGCGCGCATCGCGGCTTCGGCTGGCGTGCGGGGCAGCGCTTTGCGATGTGCTCCTCGTTCAAGCTTTCGCTCGCCGCCTTCGTGCTGCAGCGCGTCGCGCGCGGCCGCCTCAATCCGAACGAACGCATCCGCTATCGCGCATCGGACCTCCTGTCCAATTCGCCCGTCACCACCGCGCACCTCGCCGAGGGCATGACCGTGATCGCGCTGGCCGAGGCGGCACAGACGGTCAGCGACAACACCGCCGCAAACCTGCTGCTGCGCAAGCTCGGTGGGCCAGCCGCGTTGACGCAATTCTGGCGCGCACTTGGCGATACCGAGAGCCGGCTCGACGACATCGAACCCGCGCTCAACCGCGTGCCCGAGGGCGATATCCGCAACACCACGAGCCCGCGCGCGATGGCGCTGACGGTGGCCAGGCTCCTCGCCGGCGGCGGCATCCCGGGCAAGGCCAGCGAGCGCCTCACCAGCTGGATGCACGCGACCGAGACCGGCAAGGCGCGCATCCGCGCAGGCCTGCCGCAGGACTGGTGGGCCGGCGACAAGACCGGAACCGGCTATCCTACGGATGCACCGGCCAATACGGTCGATCTCGCGTTCGTGCGTCCGACGACCGGCGCGCCGTTCGTGGTCACCGCGTTCCTGCGCACCGCCGCGCCGCAGGATCACATCGATCCGGCCGCCGAGGCGACGCTCGCGCAAGTCGGTGCGCTCGCCGCGCGCTGGGCGGCTGAACGAACATGACGCGTGCGAGCGCCGCCTTGCTCCTCGCCGCTTTCGCGGCCGCGCTCGCCTCATGCCACGGCCAGGATTCCGAGGCCGATCGTCCCGAGGCCGCGCGCGGCTTCCCGAGTGCCGATCGCGCGATCTCCTCACGCAAGCAGGCGTTCTCCTCCGCCGAACCGCTGCGCGAAAGCCGCAACGAGGCCAGGCTGGTGATGGACCTCGCCGAAGTCGGGCCGGGCATGTCGGTGGCCGACGTCGGCGCGGGGGGCGGATATTACACCATCCAGCTCAGCGAGCGTGTCGGCGAAAAAGGCCGCGTGCTGGCCGAGGACATCGACCCGCACGTGATCGAGCAGCTCGGCATCCGCGTGCAGCATGACCGGCTCGACGACGTGTCGATCCGGCTCGGCACGCCCGAGGATCCCAAGCTTCCGGCAAACAGTTTCGACCGCGTGTTCCTGATTCACATGTACCACGAAGTCAGCGAGCCTTACGCGTTCCTGTGGTACATGCGACCAGCGCTGCGGACGGGCGGCAAAGTGGTCGTCGTCGACGTCGATCGCGCGACCGACCAGCACGGAATTCCGCCCGCCTTGCTGTTCTGCGAGTTTTCATCGGTGGGCTTCCGTTTGTCGCGTTTTGTGCGTAAGCCCGAGCTTCAGGGTTACTATGCGGAGTTCGAGGCGGTTGGGCCCCGCCCGGATCCGAAGGCGATCTCGCCGTGCCGTGTCGCCAGCAACGCGAACGGCTGAGCAACTGGCTGGAAAGAGCACTTCTCCATGAGTTTCAAAGGGTTGAAGCCCATCCTCTATGGAGGCCGCGAGGTTTGGCCGCTGATCGAAGGCGGCAAGGGCGTCGCTGCGACCAACCACATGAGCTCGGGTGCGTGGGCCGCCGCTGGCGGAATCGGCACCGTCAGCGCGGTCAACGCCGACAGCTACGACGCCGAGGGCAAGATCATCCCGCAGATATATCAGGCGCTGACCCGGCGTGAGCGGCATGAGGATCTGATCCGTTTCGCGATCGACGGTGCGGTCGAGCAGGTGCGCCGCGCCTACGATCTTGCGAGCGGAAGCGGCGCGATCAACATCAACGTGCTGTGGGAAATGGGCGGCGCGCAGGCGGTGCTCGAAGGTGTACTCGAGAAGACCAGGGGAATGGTTGCCGGCGTCACGTGCGGCGCGGGCATGCCGTACCGGCTCGCCGAGATCGCCGCGCGGTTCAACGTCAATTATCTGCCGATTGTCAGCTCGGGCCGGGCATTCCGCGCGCTGTGGAAGCGCGCGTATCACAAGGTCTCCGACCTGATGGCAGCGGTGGTCTACGAGGACCCGTGGCTCGCGGGCGGGCACAACGGGCTTTCCAATGCCGAGGATCCGCTGAGCCCCGAGGATCCGTACCCCCGCGTCAAGGCGCTGCGCGAGACGATGCGCACCGAGGGCGTGTCCGATGACGTGCCGATCATCATGGCCGGCGGCGTCTGGTACTTGCGCGAGTGGGACAACTGGATCGACAATCCCGAGTTGGGCAATATCGCGTTCCAGTTCGGAACGCGGCCGCTGCTGACTCATGAGAGTCCGATCCCGCAAGGGTGGAAGGATGCGCTGCGCGAGATCGAGCCGGGCGACGTGCTGCTTCACCGCTTCTCGCCTACGGGCTTCTATTCCTCGGCGGTGCGCAATCCGTTCCTGCGCAATCTCGAGGATCGCAGCCACCGCCAGATCCCATACTCGAAGGTCGAGGCCGGCGAACACACCGTGCGGCTAGACGTCGGGGTCAAGGGCAAGAACTTCTGGGTCGCCCCGCGCGATCTCGACCGCGCACGCGGCTGGGCCAACGAGGGCCACACCGATGGCCTGCGCACGCCCGACGACACGATCGTGTTCGTCAGTCCGCAGGAGCGCGATCTGATCCGCAAGGACCAGGCCGATTGCATGGGCTGCCTGTCGCACTGCGGCTTCTCGTCGTGGAAGGACCACGACGATTACACCACCGGCCGCCTCGCCGATCCGCGCAGCTTCTGCATCCAGAAGACGCTGCAGGACATCGCGCACGGCGCGCCGATCCAGGAGAACCTGATGTTCGCGGGCCACTCGGCATACCGCTTCAAGCAGGACCCGTTCTATTCGAACAACTTCACGCCGACGGTGAAGCAGCTGGTCGACCGGATCTTGACGGGGGATTGAGTCCCCGGTGTCTCGGTTTGAAAGCTGGCGCGGCGCCGAACGTGGCGCGCTCCGACTAAGCGGTCAGGCGCGCAGTTCGTATTCCTGGACCAGCCTCTCGGCCGGGATGTGCCAGGCCTTGTTGAGCTTGCGGATCATGCTGAGTGTCAACGGGCGTGTGCGGCGAAGGATTTCGGTCGCACGGCTCTTGCCGATCAGAGCCGCCAGATCGGATTGGGTACGGCCCTCGGCGGCCATGGCAGCTTCGATCGCCTGAACCGGGTCAAGATCCCTCCCGATCGGCCAGCGATGCTCCTCATAGTCATGGACGAGCGTGATCATGACGGCGAGCCGATCATAGTCCTCAGTTCCCTCAGCCGCGTTCCAGAGATCTTTCATGCCCTCCAGAGCGGCGGCGTGATCTTCATCATTCTTGATCGGGCGAATATCCATGTCATGCGCCTTTCAGAATTGATCGACGCTCAGGGCGTCGACACGATCATATTCGGCGTGGGTGCCGATGAATTTTATCCATCCGGTTCTCAGTCCGTAGTGGAAAGCGACAATCAAACGATAATCGCCGCCCGCCACTTCGAAGCGTACTCTCTCACCATTCAAGACCTTGGCCTTGGAGAACGAGGCGATAACCTCACTGCCACCGCTCCATTCCGCGGCATTTGCGATGGAGTACCAATGTTCGAGGGAAGTCCGGGTGCCGGGATGCCTCGCGCAGAACGCGACCAGCTTGTTCCGCGCGATGATCCTCACCGATATCCGTTTATCGGTTCTCGGATCGGGAATCAATCAGAAGTTCCCAATACGGGAACATGTCCGGCATTCGTCATGCCCGCCTGTAACAGGCGGGCAGCTTGCGCCCCGCGCAAACCGCATTAGACGCGAGATGGAGACAGGATCGCGGGGAGAGTTCGATGGCTCAGGTACAGACGATGAGCCAGCCGCAACCGGCATCCTATCCGGCTGCGCATGGCGAGCCGAGCGCATCGGACATCCGACTGGTCATCGCCGCATCGTCGATGGGCACGATCTTCGAGTGGTACGATTTCTTCATCTACGGCACTCTGGCCGCGATCATCGGCAAGGCGTTCTTTCCCTCGGGCGATGCCACGCTGCAATTGTTGCTGGTCTGGGCGGGCTTCGCGGTGGGCTTCGGGTTTCGCCCGCTCGGCGCGGTGCTGTTCGGATTCCTGGGTGACCGGCAGGGGCGCAAATACACGTTCCTCGTCACCGTCACGCTGATGGGTCTGGCCACGGCCGGCGTCGGCCTGATCCCGTCCGCGGCCTCGATCGGGTTCGCCGCGCCGGTAATCGTGCTCCTGCTGCGCGTGATGCAGGGCCTCGCGCTCGGCGGCGAATATGGCGGCGCGGCGATCTATGTCGCCGAGCATTCGCCGCCCGGACGGCGCGGGTTCTTCACCAGCTTCATCCAGGCGAGCGTGGTCGGCGGGTTCGTGCTGAGCCTGATCGTGGTGCTCGCGTGCAAATCCTCGATGAGCGAGGCGACCTGGAACGCCTGGGGCTGGCGCCTGCCGTTCGTGCTCAGTCTCGCGCTTCTTGCGGTGTCGCTGTGGATGCGGCTCAAGCTGTCCGAGAGCCCGGTGTTCAAGGCGATGCAGGAGCAGGGCGAACTGGCCAAGAACCCGTTCGTCGAGACGTTCACGTATCCCGGCAACAAGAAGCGCATCTTCGTGGCGCTGTTCGGCGTCGCGGCCGGGCTGACGGTGATCTGGTACACCGCGATGTTCTCTGCGCTGAGTTTCCTCAAGGGCGCGATGCGCGTGGCCGACACGCAGGCGGAACTGATCGTCGGCGCGGCGGCACTGGTCGGCATGGTGCTGTTCATCGCCTGCGGCAGCCTGTCGGACCGGATCGGGCGCAAGAAGCCGATCGTGATCGGCTATGGGCTCACGCTGCTGCTGCTGTTCCCGGCGTACTGGATGGTCGGCGCTGCGGCGAACCCCGCTCTCGCGCTCGCCGCGCAGCGTGCGCCCGTGGTCGTGGCCGGGCCCAATTGCAGCTACGATCCGTTCGCGCAGGAGCAGAAGAGCAACTGCGGCAAGCTCATCGCCGACCTCACCGGTGCCGGCGTGAGCTACAAGCTGCAGAAGGCCGATGCGCTGGCGATCGGCGTTGGCGGTACGCCGATCTCGCTCGAAACCTATCCATGGGCCGACAAGAAGGCGCGCGGGGCGAGGCTGCAGGAGTCGCTCGCGCCTGCGGGCTATGAGTTCGCCAAAATCAGCCTCTCGCTCGGGCAAGCGCTCGAGGTCTTCGGCGCGCTGGTGCTGCTGATGGCGCTTTCGGCCGCGACATACAGTCCGGTCGCCGCATTGCTCTCCGAGATGTTCCCGCCGCATGTGCGCTACAGCTCGATGTCGATCCCGTATCACATCGGCACCGGTTATTTCGGCGGGTTCCTGCCGCTGATCGCCAGCTTCATCGCGGCCAAGACCGGCAATCCCTACTCCGGCTTGTGGTACACCTGGGTCGTCGTGGCGGTGGCGTTCGTCGTCGCGCTGTGGGGCCTCAAGGGCGGAGTGCCGCGCGATTTCGCTGCCGATGCCGCTGACTGAGCCGCAGCAGACCGAACGCCCTCGCGCGGCGCTCCGGCTGCGGATCGACGAGGCGGCTCTCGCCGCGAACTGGCGCGCGCTCGATCGCCTGTCGGGAGCCGCGCGCGCGGGCGCAGCGGTCAAGGCCGACGGTTATGGGCTTGGCGCGCGCCGCGTGGTGCCCTTGCTGCATGCCGCGGGATGCCGCGACTTTTTCGTCGCGCATTGGCGCGAGGCGGCGGCGCTGGTCGATCTGGTCGATCCCGCGGGCATCGCTGTGCTGCACGGCCCGCTGACCCCCGACGACGCCGCATTTGCCCGCGCGACCGGGATCCGCCCGGTGATCAATTCCCCGGCGCAGGCACGGCGCTGGCTGGAAGCGGGCGGGGGCCTTTGCGACCTGATGGTCGATACCGGAATCAACCGGCTGGGCGTGCCTCTGCCGGAGCTTGCGGACCCCGCAATCACCGGATTGTCGATCGATGTGCTGCACTCGCACCTCGCGTCTGCGGAAGACCGCGCCAACCCTATGAATTCGCGCCAACTTTCGCGTTGGCAGGACGCTCGGCGCATCGTGCCTCATGCGCGCGGCAGCCTCTCCAACAGCGCCGGCATCGTTCTGGGCGAGGCATACCACGGCGACCTGACCCGGCCGGGCCTCGCGCTGTACGGCGGAATGCCGAACGACGCGCTCGCGCCGCATGTCGTGCAAGTCGCGCACCCCGAGGCCGCGCTGATCCAGGTCCGCCAGATCGCGGCGGGGGAGGCAATCGGCTATAATTCGACCTTTTCCGCGCCCGCAGCCATGCGGATCGGTACCGTCGCGCTCGGTTACGCCGATGGATATCTGCGCGCATGGTCGGGCAGGGGAGCGATGCTTTCGCGGGGCCGCCGCCTGCCGGTACTCGGCCGCGTGAGCATGGACATGACCGTGATCGACCTTTCGCTCGCGCCCGAACTGGCAGAGGGCGACTGGCTCGAAGTGGCTTACGCACTGGCCGATGCGGCGCGTGTCAGCGGGCTCTCGCAGTACGAACTCCTGACCTCGCTCGGCAGCCGTTTCAAGCGCTGAAAACCGCCCAATTCCGAGATTTGCTGCGCAGCATGACCGCGCAGCATTGTGTTGCAGCAATTTGCTGCAGGTGCTAATCCGGCAGCAATCCCAAAAGGGAAATTGCGGGAGACAGGAGACACCATGGCAACCGAGTCCAAGGACGGCGATACCGTCATCATCAAGAAGTACGCGAACCGGCGTTTGTACAACACGCGCTCGTCGAGCTATATCACGCTCGATCACCTTTCGAAGATGACCCGCGAAGGGGTCGAGTATAAAGTGCTCGATGCCAAGACCGGCGTTGACATCACGCACCAGATCCTGACCCAGATCATCATGGAAGAGGAATCGAGCGGCGAGCAGATGCTGCCGGTCAGCTTCCTGCGCCAGCTGATCTCGATGTACGGCAACTCGATGCAGTCGCTGGTGCCGCATTACCTCGAGGCGTCGATGGACAGCTTCCGCGCCAACCAGACCAAGCTCAGCAAGGCGTTCGAGGACAGCCTTGGCAACAACCCGCTCGCCCGCCTCGCCGAGCAGAACATGGCGATGTTCAAGGTCGCCGCCAGCGCGTTCATGCCCGGCGCCGAGAAGGCGGAAAGCCCGCCAGCTCCGGTCGAGGCTGCGAATGACGAGTTCTCGGTGCTGCGCGACCAGATGGCCGAGATGCAGAAGAAGCTCGACGCGCTCACCAAGTAAGGTTTCCCATGCCTGCCCAACCCGTCGCTGCGCCGCGAACACCGCGGCCCGCCGCGCGGATCCTGCTGATCGACAGTTCCGGCCGCGCGCTGCTGTTCCGCTTCGATCCGGCCGACCGTCCTCCGTTCTGGTGTACGCCCGGCGGGGCGCTCGATCCGGGCGAGACCTATGCGCAGGCCGCGCGGCGCGAATTGCTCGAGGAGACCGGGATCGAGGCTGACCCCGGCCCGGAGGTCGAGCAGCGCACCGCCGATTTCATCACGATCGAAGGCGTGCCGGTCACGTCGGACGAGCGCTATTTCCTGATCCGCGTCGAGGGTGACGAGCCCGCTCTCGACACCAGCCGCCACACGCCGCTCGAACGCAGCGTGATGCGCAGCTGGCGCTGGTTCGATCGCGAGAGCCTGGCCGCGGTGGGTGAGCTGGTTTTCCCGGAAGACCTGTTCGATCTGATTGGGCGGGTGTCGTCCGCGCGGAGCTAACGAAGAGTTTTCGTTCGGCAATAAAACTGCATTCCAACCGCAACGGAATAGAATTTTTACAGCCATAAAATTGCCAGACCGCTGAAACATGCCGGCTCTATTGGCCCCCCTCGACACACCATGAGGGGTTTTCGTCACATGAATGCGAAGTTGGTTTCCGCACACCGTTTGCTCAGCGCCACCGCGCTCTGCGCCAGCCTCGCGGCCATGCCGGCTTACGCCGCGGCTGAGCCGGCGCCCTCACCGGCGGATACGGCTCCCGCCGCCGCCGCCGAACAGGGCCAGGACGCCAGCGGCGCTCTATCGGAGATCATCGTCACCGCGCAGAAGCGTTCGGAAAATCTCCAGAAGACGCCGATCTCGATCTCGGTGCTGAAATCGGAAGACCTTCAGAACCGCCACATCCAGTCGCTGCTCGATCTGCAGGACGGTTCGATCCCCAGCCTTCGCGTGCTGCCGTTCTCGGGCCGCAACTTCAGCCTGATCCTGAACATCCGCGGCGTCGGCGTGCTGGGCGATTCCAACCAGCCGGCGCGCGACGCGGGCGTGGGCGTCTACATCGACGGCGTCTATCTCGGCCGTCCGCAGGGCCTCAACGGCGCGCTCTATGATCTGGAGAGCGTCGAAGTCCTGAAGGGCCCGCAAGGCACGCTGTTCGGCCGCAACACCGAAGGCGGCGCGCTCAACATCACCACCAAGAAGCCCACGGGCCAGTTCGGCCTCTCGGTCACCGGCGGCCTCGGCAATTACGGCAGCTACGAGAGCGAGATCCACCTCAACCTGCCCGAGTACCACAACTTCTCGCTGAAGGTGGACGGGATGATCACCTCGCGCGACGGTACGGTGAAGAACCCGTATCCGGGCGCCTCCAATTTCGGCCAGTTCAACCGCCGCGGCGTGCGCGCGCAGCTGCAGTGGAAGCCGTCGCCCGATTTCACCGCGCTCTACGCGTATGACGTCATCCGCGACGCATCGACGGTCGGCTACATGCAGCGCATCCAGGCGGGCACCGCCGGGTACCAGCCCGCCGCCGCAGTCCAGCCGGACCGGGCCGACACGGTCGATTACGCGGTGCCGCTGCAGCCCAGCATGGGCCACCAGCATGGTCACACGCTGACCCTGACGTGGCAGGCCGCGCCGCACCTGACGCTGAAATCGATCTCGTCGTACCGCGACCTGACCCAGACCCAGTTCGACGGCGGCGGCCTCAACGGCTCCGCCTTCGTGCAGCTGCTGACGACGCCGACCGGCCTCGCCGCGAGCGACAACAAGGACGATCGCTACAGCCTCGCCGCGTTCTACCAGTATCAGTACAGCGAGGAACTTCAGGCGATCGGCGAGATCGGGCGGGTCAAGTTCGTGGTCGGCGGCCTCGCTTATCACGAGCACGTCCGCGATCAGGCGCAGGCCTTCAACACCGGCTACTTCAACGCGGCCGGCCAGCTGATCATCACCCCGCCGGGCCAGGGCAATGTGATCAACGCCAACGGCGTTCCGATCACCACCGTCGTGACTCCGCTGTTTCCGTACGCCGGCGTCGATCGCGCCAGCATCGCGAGCACGACGAGCTATGGCATCTTCGGCCAGGCGACCTGGACCCCGGCTTTCTTCGAGGACCGCTTCCACCTGACCGGCGGCCTGCGCTGGACCGACGATCACAAGAAGGGCACGCTGCTGCTCACCAACAACAACTTCCCGGTGAACACCAACGGCACCTTCGCGCCGATCGGCTTCGACCACACGTGGAAGCGGGTCGATCCGATGGTCAACCTCGCGGTCGATCTGGCCCGTGATATCCAGGCTTACGGCAAGTGGAGCACCGGCTACAAATCGGGCGGCGCCAACTCGCGCTCGCTCAATTATCGCGCGTTCGATCCCGAATCGGTCTCGATGTTCGAAGTGGGCCTGAAGAGCGAATTCTTCGATCACCACGCGCGCTTCAACATCGCCGGTTACACGGGGGTCTACAAGGACCAGCAGGTCGACTTCAGCGTTCCCTATTACTGCTACAGTTCGACCGGCGCGGTTGTCTCGTGTCCCGGTGCCGCGGTCACGACCCGGACCACGACCAACACCTACAACACGCCAAACCATGGGAAGGTCAGCGGCATCGAGACCGAGCTCACGCTCGCGCCCGTCCGCGGTTTGACCCTCAACGCATCTTATACCTATGCTTATGCGCGCGTGGGCGCCGCGCTCGATCCGTTCTGCGAGCCGCTGGCGACCGGCGGTTGTGCGGTCAATCCGGTGGCCACGCCCCAGCAGGCCGTTCTCACCCCGAAGCACAGTGCGTCGGGCCAGATCGACTACGAGACCGCGCTCGCCGACTACACGCTGCACGCTCACCTGGACGGCGCGTGGGATTCGGGCTCGTTCAACAGCAGCACCCCCAACATTTCCACGCTGCCCAATCCGAAGAGCCAGCCGGGTCTGGTGGTCAACGCGCGGCTCTCGCTGGGTGACATCCACCTGTCGAGTTCGGGCGGCGATCTGACGGTCGCGTTCTGGGTGCGCAACCTGTTCAACGAGCAGCACCTGGTCCAGCAGAGCTACTCGCCGGGCGCGGGCTATTACGGGTACTTCAACGATCCGCGCACGTTCGGCGGACAAGCCACGATCAAGTTCTGATCGCACTCTGAGAGAAAGCCCGCCCATGCGCTATCATGCCCTCATAATAGCCCTTGCGGCGGGCCTTCTCGCCACTGCCGCCGATGCCCGGATCATCCACGCCGAAGCCGAACGCAGCGGCGCGGATGCGCTGACGATCTCATGGGAAGATGCCGCTCCGGTCGACATCTACGAGGGCGATCATCAGGGTTTCGCGCTCAAGGATGCGCACCTCGTGGCCCGCGCCGACCATGCGGGCCGCCGGGTTGTTACGCAGCCCGGCGCCCAGCGCCAATACTTCGCGCTCGTCGATACGCGCGATCACCAGCGGATCGACATCGCCGAGCGGCTGGTCCCGCTCGCGCAGGGTTCCAATTTCCGCGACGTCGGCGGCTACACCGGCGCCGGCGGCAAGCATGTCCGCTGGGGGCTGATCTACCGCTCGGGCGGCCAGCCGCTGCTGACACCCGGCGATCTCGATCAGGTCAGGAGCCTCGGCATCGGCCAGATCGTCGACCTGCGATCCAATGAGGAGCGTGTGCTCGCGCCCACGAAGATCGTCGGCGTGCCCTATTCGGCGGTGGGCTATCCGATGGCCGACCTGTTCCGCGACACAAGCTCGCCCGCGATGCACAACGGCGCCGACATCTACCGCCAGTTCCCGACGCTGCTCGCGCCGCAGCTGCGGCTGATCTTCGACCACCTGCTGCACCGCTCGACCCCGATCGTCTACAACTGCTCGGCCGGCCAGGACCGCACTGGCTTCGTCACCGCGATCGTGCTGTCGGCGCTGGGTGTGCCGCGCGACCAGATCGAGGCCGATTACTATCTCTCGACCAAATATCGCCGCCCCGAGTTCGAGATGCCGCGCCTCGACCCGGCTGCGCATCCGAGCGATACCGCGGTGCGCCTCTTCGTGGCCCAGCAGCAGCGCCCGGACTGGAAGACGCCCCAGCCGCTTCACGACGATCAGGGGCCGTTCCTTCGCGGGGCATATGCCGAGATCGACGCGAAATGGGGCTCGGTCGATCAGTATCTGGCCAAGGAGATCGGCGTGAGAGCGGCGGATCTGGTTACGTTGCGGCGGGTTTACTTGCAGTAGGGGCTGGTGGGGACAATCCGCCCGGTTCGCCTCTTTCGTCACCCCGGGTTTGATCCGGGGTCCCGCTGCCTTTCCGGCCTCGCATCTCGTCCCGACACTGCAGAGGAAAGCGGGACCCCGGGTCAAGCCCGGGGCGACGAGGGGTGGGGACGTAGGAATGTCGGGTAAGGCCCAATCCTTGCCGTTCCCGGTCTGAAGACCCACTTGCGGACATAGAAAATTGGCTACAAGATCATCCCATGCTTCGGATCGCCGCAAGAACGACGTCCATTGCGGTCGCGGGCTTCTCAATCTTGCTGGCTGGATTCTTCTTCATCAATGCGTGGGGCGAGTGGAACTGCGGCCTAAGCCGCTTTCAGATAACGCTTGCCGATCTTATCGGAGCAATAGGCCTATCCGTCGCGATGATCTTCTGGCGACAAACCGCTCCTGCTTATCGGCGCTTTAGCCTCATGATGGTGCTGCTGCCTTGGGTCGCATTGGGGGGCGTAACGGCCTTTGTCTTCACGCTGGCACCCGCTTGCCCTTTTCAGTCCCGGTAAATCTAAGACCGCAATCCACCAAAGTCAGCCGCGTCCGATCAACGGCGTTGGAGACTAACCACAACTCACCCCACTCGTCACCCCGGGCTTGACCCGGGGTCCCGCTGTTCTTCTCCGACCAAGGCGAAGACGTCGAGCCATTCGGGGTTGTGCCGCTCGATCAGCGCGAACTTCCACTCGCGGCGCCAGCGCTTCAGCCGTTTCTCGTGCGCGATCCTGAAACTCGCGCCCCGCAGTGATGCGCCGTTTCCCGCTCTCTGACATCGTTGGCCCCACACCAAAGCGCGCGCGCGAACTCGCCATGTTTCCTATGGGCGAGGATCGTGAAATCAATATTCCAACATCGTGCAAGAACAACAGGTTAGGCGATTTCGGGCGACTTAGGCGCCTTGCCGTCTTTGCCCCGCTACCACCGCAGCAACCGGGGCCCCACCAGCGCCCCGAAACCGGCCGCCAGCAGGATGCCGAGCGAATACCAGGTCAGCACGAAGATCGCCGAGAACTCCGGGCAATGCAGGCAATAGATCGTCGCGGCAAACGCGCCCGCCGATAGCCCCGCCGCGGCGCCGGCCGCGCGCAGACGCGTCGGCGCGAGCTTGCGGAACGACCACAGCAGCCCGACGAAGATCGGCATGGCCAGCACCAGCACGATCCACGGACACACCAGCCAGCTGCGGCCCAGCCACATCGCCGGCCACGCGGCGCGCGGCGCCTGAGTCAGTTCGAGCACGCCGATCCCCGCGAGCAGCAGCACCGGGATCGCCGCCAGCCACAACAGGCGCAGCCTGCCGCCGTCGGGGCGCGCCAGCTGCGCTGTCATCGACAATGCGAGGACCGTGAGCGAAAGCGTATATCCCCACTTCATCCAGAACGGATAGCCGCGCGCCGCCTCGGCGAAATCGGGCCGCACGCCCAGCACTGCGATCACCAGCAAGGCCGTGACCGGTGCGCCCAACGCGATTCCGACCGCCAGCCGGCGGCCCAATGCATGGCGGCTGACGGGCTTGAGCTCGCTCGATAGCTGCGCGATCAACTCGTCGGTGTTCATCGTCCGCCTCCCTGGAAGCGCGCGGCGAGCGCCTTGAGGCCGCGGTGCACCGATATTTTGACGTCGGACTCGCCGATCCGGGCCGCCCTGGCGGCCTCGGCGATGCTCAGCCCGTCTATCCGCGTGGCGCGGATCATCTGCGCCTGCTTGTCGGGCAGGGTCTCGAGCATATCGTCGATGTCCATGCGGGCGCCGGATTCGTCCTCGAACCCCTCGACGATCAACACGTCCTCGAAATTCTCGATCGGCTCGAGCCGGCGCGTGCGGCGGAAATGGTCGATCATCTTGTAGCGCGCGATCGCGAACAGCCATGCGGTGAACACGCGGTCGCGATCGTACGTCGCGCGGCGCACGTGCACCGCGATCAGCGTCTCCTGGACCAGATCCTCGATATCGTCCTCGGCCCCGTTCGCCCGGCGCCGGTAGAACCCGCGCAGCAAGGGCACGAGCAGGCGCAGCAGCGTCGCGTGATCGCCGGCGACGCCGTCCAGTCCGCTGATCATCAATCGGCGCAATTCGTCCTCGCTTGCTCGCATACGCGCTCCCCGCGAGGATGTTCGTGACCAGAGCATGTTTGGTTACAACCAGCCCGGTCCGCCTGCGAACAAAAAAGATCGCGACGACACTGTAACCTGCCGGGAGGTCCGGGCGAAATACCCATCGTGACCGGGCTTTTCGCCTCCCTCCCCGGCCACCGCGCGGCGCCGCTTCATCAGCGGGCCGCGCGACTCCCGGGGGCATCCCTTTCGAAGGACAACCCTCATGCGTTCCACTCATGCCACCATTGCCGCCACCCTCGCGCTGGCCATTGCCGGCGCTGCAATCACCGTTCCGGCCTCCGCTGCCGATCAGAAGCCCGGCATGGAAAAGTGCTTCGGCGTCGCTCTCGCCGGCAAGAACGACTGCAAGGCGGGCGCCGGCACCAGCTGCGCCGGAACCTCGGCCGCGAATTACCAGGGCAACGCCTGGAAGCTGGTGAAGGCCGGCACGTGCACGAAGATCAAGACGCCCAAGGGCTTCGGCTCGCTCACCCCCAAGACCTGATGCCGTCTGGGCCGGGGCTCCTGCGAGCCCCGGCCGACTTTCCTGGAGCCAAGCCATGACCCAGATCCCCGCGCTGTATGAGCGCGCAACCACCCGTCTGTCGGCGCTCGTGCCCGACTCTTTCCTCCTGCTCGTCAATCGCCTCGGCATCGCGGCGGTGTTCTTCATGTCGGGCCGGACCAAGGTCGACGGCATCCTGCACATCACCGACGGCACATACGATCTGTTCCGCACCGAATATGCGCTGCCGCTGGTCCCGCCCGAGATCGCCGCTGTCGCCGCAACCTATTCGGAGCACATCTTCTCGATCCTGCTCGTGCTTGGTCTGGCCACGCGGTTTTCGGCATTTGCGCTGTTCATGATGACGCTGACGATCGAGATCTTCGTCTATCCCGACGCCTGGCCAACGCATCTGAGCTGGGCCGCGATCCTGCTGCCCCTGATATTCCGCGGTGGCGGCGCGTTTTCGATCGACCATGGGTTGAAGCGAATGCTGGCCGCATGACCTCGGAATGGTCCATAGCGAGGTCTCTCGACGCGGCCTGACCTGGTCCGTCGCCGATTCCGGCGCCGCCTTTTCGCGGCGCCTGTCCTCGCCAGGAGTAAAGCGCAGACGGCAACGATGCAAGCGCTGGTGCTCGATGCGGTCAATGCACCCTTTCGCCTCGCCTCGCCTCGCCTCGCCGCGCTGCCCCGGCCCGTGCCGCAATCGGGCGAAGGGCTGGTGCGGATCGTTGCGAGCGGGATTAATCCGCTCGACACCAAGATCCGCGCCGGCAAGGCCGCCCATGCGCGGCACCCCCTGCCCGCGATCCTCGGCATCGACATGGCCGGGGTCATCGAGAGCGTTGGCCCTGACGTGCCAGGCTTCCGCGTCGGCGACGAGGTGTTCGGGATGACCGGCGGGGTCGGCGGCGTTCAGGGCTCGCTCGCCGCACACGCTGCCGTCGATGCCCGGCTGATCGCGCATAAACCGCAAGCATTGACCATGCGCGAGGCCGCCGCGCTGCCGCTGATCTTCATCACGGCCTGGGAAGGACTGGTCGATCGCGCGGGCGTGACGGCCGGACAGCGCGTGCTTATCCATGGCGGCGCGGGCGGCGTCGGCCATGTCGCGGTGCAGATCGCGCTGGCTGCCGGGGCGCAGGTGTTCGCCACCGTCTCAACGCGGGACTTCGGCTATATCGAATCGCTCGGCGCCGTCCCGATCGATCGCGCCGAGGATGTCGCCGCATATGCCGATCGGCTGACCGGCGGCGCCGGTTTCGATCTGGTCTACGATACCGTCGGTGGCACGCTGCTCGACGCCTCGTTCGCCGCGGTCGGGCGGTTCGGCCATGTGGTGAGTTGCCTCGGCTGGGGAACGCACGCGCTGGCGCCGCTGTCGTTCAAGGCAGCGACGTATTCAGGCGTGTTTACTCTGCTGCCTCTGATCACGGGGGTTGGTCGTGAGCATCATGGCGCAATCCTTGCCGAAGCCTCCCGACTGGCCGCCGCCGGCGCATTGCATCCGCGCCTTGATCGGGAGGGCGTCGGCTTCGACGCTGTCGAGCAAGCTTATGCGGCGATCGAAGCTGGCACCGCCAGGCGTGTCATCGTCGACACGCCCGCCTGACGTTCTTGGCCTTGCGGGACTTACGCGGCCTTGCTCTGGGTGTTGGCGGGCTTTGCGCGTGGCGCCCGTTTGGCAGGCACCGCGGCAGACGGACGTTCGGGCTCGGTCTGCAGCATGCGCGTCATCGCCATCGTGCGCGCGGCCTGTTCATAAAGTCCCGAGATCTGCCAAAGCGCCCGCGTCAGCGCGGACACGTCCTCTACCGATCCTGCCAAGCGGTCGATCGAGGGCAACAGGACTTCGCGGCGCATCGCGGCATAGCGGTCTGTCACGTCACGGCCGAGGTCGGTAACCTGGTAGGTCGTCTGCCGTGAGGATCCCCCGCTTTTCCGGATCAGCCCAGCCTTGTCGAGCTTGCGCAGCGAATAGAGTATGTTGGAGCTGTCATCGCGATTGAGGAACTTGCCGATCTCCGCCGCGCTCTTCGGGCGCTCGTTCATGCGCACGGTCTGCAGCACCGAGACGTCCTGAACCGGCAGTGTTTCCCCGCTGACATAGTCGTGCAGCGTGGAAGACCAGCGGCCGAACGATTCCGCGATATGGTGGAGCGCGAACTCGAACTCGATGAACGCATCTTCGGACGACGTCTGCGCCAGGTGCGAATGGTGCAGAAGCGAGCGCGCGGAATCGATGTCCGCACCGTCCTGCCCATTCGCGCCGGCCTTGCGTGTCGTCATGAACTTTCCTTTCTGGCCGCTCTCCGATCGAGCGCTCACACGAAATTACCCGATGATTCGCATCGGAGTAGACGCATTCCGAGTACAGAAGAAGACTACCGCGATGGACCTTCCAGCAATGCGGAAGGGTTGTCCGGCGCCACACCCATCAGAACGGCCGATCGCCCTTGACCCACATCCGATGCATTTCGCGGACATAACGCGTGTCGTCGAACAGCGTGCCGGTGTGCAGCGTACAGCGGTTGTCCCACACCAGCACATCACCCACGCGCCACTTGTGGCGAAACACGAAGCGGTCCTGCGTGACATATTCGATCAGTTCGTCGATCCGGCGGAAACTCTCCTCCTGATCCCAACCGACGAACCCGCGCGTTCCGCCCGAGACCCACAGCGCCTTGCGACCATCGGCGGGGTGCGTGCGGATCAGCGGGTGGATAACGTCCGGGTTGGCGGCCAGGACCTCGGCCGAGATCGTCTTGCGGCCATGTTCGCGCATCTGCGCCAGAAACGCGTAGCTATGGCATAGCTGCAGCGGGTCGAGCCGCGCCTGCTCCTCCGCGCTCAGCGCCTCGTAAGCCGCCACGCCGTCGGCCAGCAGCGTGTCGCTGCCCTCCGGAGGCACGATCCGCGCATGGAGCATCGTGCACATCACCGGCTCGGCCTTGAAGTTGTGATCGGTGTGCCACCCGATTCCGTCGTTGTGCGCACCAACCGGGCGGCCATCCTCGATCCGGTTCGACAGAACATAAATGTCGGGATGCTCGGGCAGCACGAAGTCCTGCACCGTGTGGCCTTCCAACGGCCCGAACGCGCGGCCGAAGCGGACAAGGTCGGCGGGCGGCATGTGCTGATCGCGCAGCAGGATCGCGCCATGACGATGGAACGCGGAGACCACTTCCGCCAGCAACGCATTATCCGCCGCCGCCAGATCGACATCGTGGATTTCGACGCCGAAGCCGGGCTTGAGCTCGCTGGTGGCGAGTGCGTTTGTCACGGGCACGCCGAGCCGTCTTTGCCGAGCAGGGCGTAATCGAATTTGAGATTAAGATGCGACCCGTCGCACAGCGGCTTGGTCTTGGAATACCTGCAGCCGCAAACCGCCTGCAACCCAGTCTCCTCGACCGCAAACGCGGTCGGCTCGACCTTGGTGCCAGCATGAGAGCCATCGCAGAACGGCTGGCTCGCGGACTTGCCGCATTTGCACCAGTAATAGGTCTCGCCGGCTTTCAGATCGAGGAAGTAGGGCTGCTTGCGCGTGCCATCGGGAAAGCGCTTCCTGACCCAGTTCTCGCTCGCCGGCGTCGCCATGTTGAGCTTGAGCTCGACCTTGGTGAACAGCCAGCGCCCGGCCTCACGGCGCACGCGCACGTCGTAAGTCCCGCCGATCCAGTACGCTTCCGGCTCGCCCGAATGCTCGTTCGGCAGCGTCGCAGCTTCCCACAGATACCAGAACACCGTCGCCTCATCCGCCCCGGGCGCGTCGAACGTGACTTGCGGCGAGATCATGTTGTGGAGCGACCACCAGATCTTCTCGCCAGCCACCGCCTTCAGGCCAAGCGCGCACTCGTCGCCGCCGGTGAACGTGCCGAAGCCCTTGCAGGTCCAGGTCGCATCGTTGGTGAACAGCGGGCGTAGCAGGACTGGATCGTTGCCGGCGTCGCAGGCGCGCGCATACGTGACGATAAGCTCGGCGATATCGGACTTGGCCTTGAGCTCGGCAAATTCGCCGCGCAGGACGCGCAGGTCCTCGCTCAGCTTTGTCAGCAGATCCGCGCTCATTCCGCGGCCTCCGCGATCGGGATGAGGCTCTGCGCATAGGATTTGTAGCGCTTGATCAGCCACGCGTTGAGCTGGGCGAGGGTCTTTTCGGCGGGCGCCCAGCGGCTACGCGGCGCGAGGCGCGAACGCATGCCGCGCGCGGTCTGCGTGTTGGCGACGACATCCTGATCGTTGAAGATACCGATCCCTTCCAGCGTGCCCCGAAGCAACGCCGGCGCATTGGGATGAGCGAGATTGTCCCAAGTCGTCAGCAGCCCGACGCGCAACGTGATGGTCCCCGCCGATTGCGGCAGGATCACGTAGTAGAAGACCACGTCCCCCTGCGCGCCCAGGAACAGGTTGGGCATGACCGCGGCGAACACGATGCGGCTGCGCTCGGCCTCGGTCAGCGTCGGGATCGGCGGAAACAGCGCTTTCGCGGCGACATTGAAGCCGCCGTCGAGGTGGGTGAAACGCACCTCGCGATAGATCGCGGCATCGTCGCTATCGTCCCACTCGGTGAAGTCGCAGTTATGAGCGGGCGCGAAATCGTGAATGCCGGAATGCAGGTAGCTCGTGTGGTACGGCTCCATCGCGTTTTCCTGCATGAACTTCCAGTTCCAAGGGTTGCCGGCCCAGTCGACCGTCGAAATCGCGCCGAGTTCGCTCATGCCATGGTTGGCAAGGAGCGCGCTGAGGCCCTGAAGGCGCGGCGCCAACGGCGGCGCCTCACCATCGAGATTGACGAACACGAAGCCGTTCCAGGTCTCACTGCGAAAGCGCGGCAGGCAGGCGGTCTTCTTGAGGTCTTCGAACGGCAGCGTACCGTTCATCTCGGGCGCGGCGGTGAGGTTGCCTTCGAGGTCGTAGCTCCAGGCATGGAACGGACAGGTGAAGTTCTTCGCATTGCCCGCAGCATCGCCCAGCACATGGCCTCGATGGCGACAGACCGAAGACAGCACCCGCACTTCGCCGTCGCGCCCGCGCACCACCAGCATCGGCTCGCCATTGATCTCGACGGAGACGTAGTCGCCGTTGTCAGGGATCGTGCCCACGTGCGCAAGCACCATCCAATCACGGTCGAACACCGCACGGCGCTCGAACTCGTACCATTCGGGTGATGTGTAGCACTCGGGCGGCAGCGCCAGCGCGTCCTTCACATCGCCCAGCGATGCGTCGAGCCGGCCGAGCAGATCTGCCACTATGCCGGTGATTGGCATCTCCGGCAAGGCAGCGTTCACGGTATTCGGCATGGTCACTCCTGAGCAGGACGCTCGCTATGCAGCGAATGAATCATTGTGTAAATTACAGTGTAATCTATTCGTCAGTTAGACCGCGTGCAAGCGCGATGTGATCGGAGCCGCGCACGTGATGTTTCTTTGCCCTGCGTCCGATGTGCCCCTCAACGGGTGCAAGCGCCACGCGCGGGGCCGTGCCGGGGCGCTCGCGCTGTTCAACCTGGATGGACGGTTTCTCGCCCTCGACGATCGCTGCTCGCACGGGGATGCGTCGCTGTCGGGCGGCGATATCGACGACGGCGTAATCTTCTGTCCGCTTCACGCCGGCGGCTTCGATATCGCCAGCGGCGCGCCGGTTCATCCTCCGTGCGACGAGCCCGTTAGGGCCTACACGGTCGTCGAACGCGATGGCGGCCTGTGGCTGGAAAGCGATCCCGAACATTGAGTGCGCGCGCCGTTCAGGCAGCCCCATTTGCTCGAACGAAATCGGAGGGATAAGGCTTGATCCAAAGGAACAACACCGCGTTGTAAAGCAGCATCGCCGCGACGATCCACAGCATCGGCGTATACGTCCCGACCCGATCGAACGCGAAGTTCAGCAGCACCGGCACGATCGCGTTGGCCGACAACACCACGGTATATGCGACGCCTGTGATCGTCCCCATCGCGCGCAACCCGAAGTATCGCGAGAGCACATAAGGCAGGACGCTGAACTCCGAACCCAGGCCAATCCCGGTCAGCACCCCGGCGAACGTCAGCATGCCGACGCCGTGCACCTGTGTCAGCCCGATCAGGCCCAGCGCCGCGCAGAAGTAGAACGGCGCCACCGCGCGCGGCCGGTCCGAACGATCGAGCAGCCAGCCGACCAGCGGCTCCCACAAAGTGCAGATCATCGCGAACGCCACGATCACGCCAGTTGCCTGCCCGAGCGTGAGCCCGCGCGCGATCAGGATCGGCACGGTGGTCGAAAACACGCCGGTCAGCGCGCCGCCGCCCAGCGCGACGCTGCTCAGGATCAACCAGAGCAGCGGAGATCGAAACGCTTCCCCCGCGGTCATGCCCGGCAACACGTCCTCTTCGTGTTCCGCTTTGGCGAGCGCGGGCGGTGGCCGCAGCGTGAACCAGGCCACCGGCAGCGCGACCAGCAGCACGATCGCGCCGATGATCGCCAGCGATCCGCGCCAGCCATGCGTCGCGAGCAACGTCGCCGCGACGACCGGCATGATCGTCGAGCCGAGCCCGTTGCCGATCCCGCCCGTCAGCCCCATCCAGAAACCACGGGTCTCGTTCAGCCATTCGGAGATCAGCTTGCTGAGCACCATCGTGCTGGGCAACGATCCGACCGCGCCGGTCAGCGCGAACAAGGCGTAGAAGCCAAGCACGGTCGGCGGCGCGGCCGAGAGCGCGAGGATCGACAGGCCGAGCAGCAGGAAACCCACGAGCAGCACCGGCCGGGTGCCGTACCGATCGGCCAAGCGCCCCGTGATCGGGAACGTCGCCGCCGTCGCCAGCGACATCGCGGTGAAACCGCCCGCCACCGCGGTGCGGCTCCAGCCGAACTCGTGCGCGATGGGGACCAGGAACGTCCCGAACGTCGCCGCGACGGTGGGCGTGATCCCGAGCATGTTGCCGATCGTCGCGCCGGTTGCGAGGACCGCGATCTGGCTCGCGCGGGGTTTGGGTCTCGCTTGCAGTGCGTGCATGCCGGCGCTCCAATGTGGTAAGCCGCGAATGTTGCATGCGCCAAAATGCCTGTCTATCGTGATTGGAAGTACACCGCATTTTACAGGGCATTCCGCAGAGATTCGGGCGTTCACCGACAAGTGGGAACAAGCGAACCATGCGAATGAAGAGCGAAGGTTCGGCAGGAGCATCATGAGCGTCATCGTTTTCGGCTCCCTCAATCTCGACATCGTCCTCCGGTTGCCGGCACGGGCGGCGTGGGGCGAAACGCTGCTCGTCGATGCGCAAGCGACGCACGTCGGCGGCAAGGGACTCAATCAGGCCGTCGCCGCGGCGCGGTTCGGATCGGTCACGGCGATGGCGGGCGCAACCGGCGACGACAGTGCCGGCGAGACATTGCGCGCCGCACTCGGCGAAGAGCAGATCGCGCTCGGCAGCGTCGAAGTGCTGGCTGGCGTTCCCAGCGGGCGTGCGACGATCCTCGTCGAGCCCGGCGGCGACAACATGATCGCAGTCGAGCCCGGCGCCAACCGGCTTGCGCGCGCGGCAGGCGCCGCATCGCTGCTGGCCGGGGACTCGCGGGTCATCCTCGCGCAGTTCGAAACCGACCTCGACGAGACCGCGGCGCTGTTCGCCCGGCCCGAGGCGCAGGCTCTCCGCAAGATCGTGAACCTCGCGCCAGCCATCCCGGGCGGCGAGCGGTTCTTCGATCTCGCCGACATGCTGATCTTCAACCAGACCGAGTTCGCCACCTACCTCGCGCTCGATCGCGAGCCCGAAAGTGTCGAGGATCTGCTCGTGGTGCAGCGTAAGCTGACCCGGCCGAACCAGGCCGCGGTGGTGACGCTAGGAGCGGCAGGCGCGGTCGCGGTGTGGGCCGACCGGACGATCGTTTCGGCCGGCTTTCCGGCATCCGATATCGTGGATACCGCCGGCGCCGGCGACTGCTTTTGCGGGGTGGTCGCGGCCTGCGTCGATCAGGGCATCGGCCCCGAAGAGGCGCTGCGCTACGCCAACGCGGCCGCATCGCTTTCGGTCAGGAGCGCGGGCGCGGCTCCGTCGATCCCGCGCCGCGACGCGATCGAGGCGTTCCTGGCCGCTTCCGGCTGAGGCGCCGAAAGCGTCGCGTCAATTCAAGGACTTAACGAGGAGCGTTCCGAGATGCTGCAGACTACGACGATCGAGACCGCCCCCAGGGGCGAAACCGGCCCCCGCACGATCGGGGTCAAGCCGCTCAATCCCACGATCGGCGCGGAGATCTCGGGCGTGGACCCGAGCCAGCCGATCCCCGAGCAGACCGCCACCGAGCTGCGGCAGGCGATCGCCGATCACATCGTGATCTTCCTGCGCGACACACCGCTCGATTTCGCCGCGCATCAGCGTCTCGCCGCAGTATTCGGCGAAGCACACATTGCGCCGAGCACGGCCGCGTGGCGGGTCGAAGGCTTTCCCGAGATCACCAAGATGCACGCCGACGGTACCTCGAAGTACGTCGCGGGCGAGAACTGGCATTCGGACATGAGCGCCGATCCCGAGCCGCCGATGGGCTCGGTCCTGTACCTCCACACGATCCCGACGCTCGGCGGCGATACCGTGTTCGCGAACATGTACGCCGCGTGGGACGCCTTGTCGGACACCATGCGCGCGATGCTCGATGGGCTGACCGCGACTCACGATGCGGTGAAGGCGTTCGGCGCGATCGTCGCGCGCGACATGGAACTGCCCTGCACCTCGCACCCGATCGCGCGCATCCATCCGGTGACCGGTCGCAAGGCGCTTTACGTCAACCCCGGCTACACCACGAAGATCGACGGCATGGCCGAGGCGGAAAGCGACGCGCTGCTACGGTTCCTCTACGAGCATATCAAGGATCCGCGCTTTCAGTGCCGCTTCACCTGGAGCCCGCATGCGACCGCGATCTGGGACAACCGCTGCAGCCAGCACGTCGCGATCTGGGATTATTTCCCGCAAGTCCGCTCGGGCTTCCGCATCCAGGTCAAGGGTGAGCGACCCGCCTGAAGCGGGCGAGCGACGCGGGAACGACAGTCTGTCGCCAGTTGGCTCCCGAAGTTCCCTAAGTCATTGCTTTCGCGACGATTTGGGATTTTAATTTCACTATCCTCGCGCAGAGGAGGCATGGTGAGTTCGCGCGCGCGTTTCCGTGTGGGACCGACGATGTCAAAGAGCGGGGAGCCGCGCATCCTGCGGTGCGCGAGTGTCGGGATGACATGCCCGCCCGATATAGGAAAATGGAGATTGTCGGCGGAGCTGGGATGAGTGGCCGGATGGTAACTCCGGGACGAGACCACGGGATTGCGGTCGTCTCCCGCCGCCATGCGAAACTTGTTTCAGCATCGATCGTGCCCCACTCACCAAACTGCGCGAGAGCAGAAATGGACGCTGAAACAAGTTCAGGGTGAGTGAGCTGAGGGTGTCCGGAGGTGGTGTGGTTTCCTTCCAGTCCGGTTCCGGGGCCGAGCAAAGCGATAGCTGCCGTCCCGGAAACGATGGTAAATGGAAATGGGCCAATCGCCCATTGAGCCGCGATCTTGCCGAAGTTGGCCAAGCGCTTTATTCACCGATCGTCGCGAAAAACGGCTTCACGCGGGTCATGCACTAGCTCCGCAGGTTGCCGCGTACACGCCTCCCTGTGCGATCGCATGGTTGGCCAGCGTCTCCAAACTATCCGCCGGCATGAGCGATGCCGCGATCAACGGAGCGCGTTCATGCGAAAGAATATAGCTATCATCGGTGCCGGCCTTGGCGGCCTCATGCTCGCGCGTGTCCTTCATTGGTACGGATTGGACGCGACGATCTACGAAGCGGAAGCCTCGCCGACTGCTAGGAGACAGGGCGGGCTGCTCGACATTCACGCCGAGACCGGTCAGCGCGCGATCGCCGCCGCCGGGCTGTATGACGAATTTCTCGCGCTCGTCCGGCCGGGCGAGGACGCTAAGCGCGTCATGGACAGGAATGGAACCATCCTGTTCGACTACGCCGGCGACCCGTCGTCATCGAGGCCGGAGGTCGACCGGGGAGCGTTGCGCGCGATGCTCATGAGTTCGCTCCCCGACGGTGTGATCCAATGGGGGCGCAAGGTCGCCGCTCTCACGCCGCTGGGCCAGGAGCGGCACGCAATCGACTTCGCCGATGGCACCGTGGCTACGGCCGACCTGCTCGTCGGCGCTGACGGAGCATGGTCGAAGGTGAGGCCGCTCCTGACCGATGTGAAGCCCGTCTATTCGGGCACATGCTTCCTCGAGATTGGGCTTGCCGCGGACGACCAGCATCACGCGGCAACTATCGCGACCATCGGCACCGGGACGCTGATGGCAGTGGCACCTGGAAAGGGCATTCTGGCGCATCGGAACGCCGATGGCAGCATGTCGGGCTATGTCGCTCTGAACCGGGAGGAGGAATGGATCGGCGCCATCGACTTCACGGAGGTCCGTGCCGGCCTGGGCGTGGTCGCGGAACAGTTCGCCGGTTGGGCGAGCCATCTCGTTCGGTTCATCACCGACAGCATCGCCGAACCGACGCCCCGACCGATCTACGCGCTTCCCGCCGATCTGCGATGGTCGCCGCGTCCCGGCGTGACGCTAATCGGGGATGCGGCGCATCTTATGTCACCATTCGCCGGGGAAGGGGCCAATCTAGCCATGCTGGACGGCGCCGAACTGGCCCGATGGATCGCCGCGAATCCCGACAGCCCCAGCTCCGTCCTCGCCACCTATGAGGCGGCGCTGTTCGCCCGAAGCAGCACCATCGCACACCAGTCCTCTCGGAACCTAGAAGTGTTCTTCGGCGCTGCTGCTCCCGCCAGCGTCGTTGAGCTTTTCAAACCGGTGCGCAGGCAGGCCGATAACAGTTGAGCTGCCCCCTTTCCGATTGGGAAGCTCAGCGGAATGCCTAGGCCAGATCACGCGCTCAAACGAGTTTGGCTAAGCGTGGTGTCTCAAAACCTGTTCATTTCTCGAAACGGCCTGTGGGAGATGGGAAAATGGGATTACCGAGTGTCCCTAAATGAACGGTTTCGGGATGTCGTGCCGATCTACTGAAGGTCCACGTTTGGGCGAAAGCTGCCCATCATCGATCAGCCACGCGGCGCAGCAGCAAGCCCGCTGTTGATCTCGACGATATTCCCGCCCGGATCGACAACGAGCAGCTTGCCGCGCGGGCTTCCGGACAATCCCGGCTCCACGCATCGCACAATGGTCCGGGACGATGTCTCCAGGCGGCTGCGGATCGCGAACCAGTCCTCGGTCGTCACGACGTGGCCGAAATGCACCGCGCTGCGCTGTGCGGGGCCGATCGGGCTGTCGGGATCGTCATGGAGCGTCAGCTGGCCGCCAAAGACGATAAGATTGGCCGCCCGGTCGCCCAGCATGACCACTTCGGCGTCGAAACACGCCTGGTAGAAAGCCACGCACTCAGCGAAGGCAGGGACCGGCAATGACAGGTGGAACATGCGAAGCGCCTCGGCTGGTCGGGGCAGATAGTCTCGTGCGGCGGACGATCGCAAGCGGTCGCCGCTCCATCGCGGCTTGACGAACAAAAACTTTCGCGATGCTGTAACCACCTGCCCGGCTCTGGCGAACTGGAGAGGCCAACCCGGCAAAACCTTACTCTTCGGGAGACTTCGCATGACCCTTCTTCGTACCAGCGTCAGCTTCGCCGCATCCGCCGCCGTCGTCGCGCTCGCCGCGGCCGGCGCCCCCACTGTCGTGTTCGCCAAGAGCGGCGCCTCGGTTCACTGTTACGGCGTCAACACCTGCAAGGGCACCTCGGACTGCAAGTCGGGCAAGCACGACTGCAAGGGCATGAACGACTGCAAGGGCCAGGGCTTCAAGGAATTGACCAAGGGCGCCTGCAAGAAGGCCGGCGGCAGCCTCACCGCGCCGAACTGAGCACGCTCGGCCCGGACGTCTTCGCGGCGGCCGGGCCGGCTCTTCCTGAGGGATTTCACGATGATCGCCCCGTTCTCAGGCTACGGCCTCGGCCTTCGCAAACCGCATTACGCCGATTTTCTCGGCGCGCGGGTCGACGTCGATTTCGTCGAGGTGATCTCGGAGAATTTCATGGTCGACGGCGGCAGGCCGCGCCAGATCCTGCGCGACGTGCGCGCGCGCCACCCGGTCGCGCTGCACGGCGTGTCGATGTCGCTCGGCTCCGCCGATGGCCTCGACGGCGCCTATCTTGCACGGCTGCGCGCGCTGGTCGACGAGATCGAGCCGTTGTTCGTCTCCGATCACCTGAGCTGGTCGCGGATCGAGGGCTTCAATTCGCACGACCTGCTGCCGCTGCCTTACACCAACGAGGCGCTCGATCTGGTTTGCGACAATGTCGCGCGCGCGCAGGATGCGCTGGGGCGCGAGATGCTGGTCGAGAACCCCTCGACTTATATCGACTTCGTTCCCGCCGACATGACCGAGTGGCAGTTCCTCGGCGCGCTGTCAGAGCGCACCGGCTGCGGGCTCTTGCTCGACGTCAACAACGTGTTCGTCAGCGCGACCAACCACGGCTTCGATCCGCTCGCCTATCTCGACGGGGTTCCGCACGACCGCGTCCGTCAGATCCATCTCGCCGGGCACAGCCAGGGCCGGGAACTGCTGATCGATACGCACGACCAGCCGGTTCCCGCGTCGGTCTGGGACCTTTACGCGCACGTCATGCCCCGGCTCGGCCCGGTCGCGACGATGATCGAGCGCGACGACGATATTCCCCCGCTGGGTGAACTGCTCGCAGAGCTGTCGATAGCGCGGAATCTGGGCGATCAGGCACTGGCGCAAGCGGCATGAGCCTGCTCGCACTCCAGCGCGATGTCCGCTCATGGCTCATCGACGAAGACGCGGCCGCCGCGATCCGCATCGGCGAAGGGGCCGCGCCGGGCCTGCGCGTTCACCAGAACAATTATCGCTCCCAGCTCGTGGCCTGTCTCGAGGAAAGCTTTGGTCGCACCCGCGACTGGATCGGCGGCGAGGCCTTCCACGAAGCGGTCGTCGCGCATATCGATCGCGTGCCGCCGAGCAGCTGGACGCTCGACGCCTATCCGCGCGATTTCCCCGCGACGCTGGCGATGCTCTATCCCGATGACGCCGAAGTCGCCGAGCTGGCGTGGCTCGACTGTGCCTTGGGGGAAGCGTTCGTCGGGCCCGATGCCGAGGCGCTGACCGCGGACAGCCTCGCCGATGTCGACTGGGATCGTGCGATCCTGCGCTTCTCGCCGACTCTCGATATCGCCGATCTCACCACCAATGCGACCGCGATCTGGTCCGCGCTCACCGCCGACGAAGTGCCGCCCGCGGTGGAGCTCCTTCCCGAAGCCGGGGCGATTCTGGTCTGGCGGCAAGGGATGGCCGCGCAGTTCCGCGCGATCGATCGGTCGGAGCAACGCATACTGCTGTCGGCGCGCGCCGGATTGTCATTCGCGGATCTCTGTCTCGCGACGGTCGATGCGCATGGCGAGGAGGAAGGCATCGCCCGCGCGGGCGCGATGCTGGGGCAGTGGATACGCGACGGCCTGATCAGCGCTATCGACATCGCCGAGTGAAGCGATGACGCGTGCGCTGGCTCAACGGATCGCGTGCCGGCTCGTGGCCGGCGTGAGCACCAGCAACTCCAGATATTGGGCGACCAGCTCGATCGGGTAGTCGCGGTCCTGGCGCAGCCACCACGCCAGGATCTCGAACATCGAACTCACCACGAACGATGCGACCATGTCGGCAGGCAGCTTTGGATTGATCCGCTCCTGCCGACCGGCCCATTCCTGAGTCAGCTTGATGAACTCATCGCGCATCACCCCCGAGGCGCCGGTGGTGAGAAGCGCGGTCCAGAGCGTACGATGCGCCTCCACATGATCGCAGATCGCCCTGGCGGAAGCGGCTGCGTTGTTCCGATCGCTGCGCAGGCTCATCAGCGATGCCATCCGCGCAAGCTCGTCCCTCGCGACATCGGCCAGAAGCTCGTCCCGGGTGGCGAACTGCCGGTAGAAAGTGGGAAACGTGACGCCGGCCCGCAGCGCGATCTCACGCACTGGGATCTGCTCGAACGGCTTTTCCTCGATCAACAGCAGCAGCGCGTGTCGCAAGGCCGCACGAGACCGCAGCGACCGCGCATCGCTCGATCTTGACGCTCTCGGTTCGGTCAATTACGTTACGCCCGTAAAGAAAATAGAAGCAGTCCCTCCGATGCCTGCGCTCGCTTTCGAACACAAGCACGCGAGAAGGTCACGATCCGGGAGAATGGGCATGGAAGTCAAACCGTCGGTCTGCCGCAACTGTCCGTCGATGTGCCCGATCCTGGTGACGCTCGATGACGGTGTCGTCGTGAAGGCGGAGGGCGATCGCGACGCTCCGCTCTACCAGGGCTATATCTGTCCCAAGGGCCGCGCCATTCCGCAGCAGTACGGGCGTCCGGGCCGCCTCCTGCACAGCCTTAAGCGTCTGCCCGACGGATCGCGCGTTCCGATCTCCAGCGAGGCTCTTGTGGAGGAGATCGCCGATCGGCTGTCGGGCATGCTGGCGCGGTACGGCCCGCAGGCGGTCGCGATATTCATGGGGATGTCGGCGCTCGAGCAGCCGGCGGTGTCGGGCATGCTGTTCGCCTTCGCCGGGGCGATCAAGACGCCGCTCATCTTCACCAATGCGACGATCGACCAGCCAGGGCTGTCGATGGCGCAGGCGCTTCACGGATCGTGGGGCGGGGGGCGTGTTCATCCCGACCAGTGGGACACGCTGCTGCTGGTTGGCGGCAATCCCGTGATCTCCAAGCAGCATCTGATCCAGAACCCCAGCCACCAGCTGAAGGCGCTGACGCGGGCGGGCGCGAGGCTGGTGGTCATCGATCCGCGCCGCAGCGAGACCGCGCGCCGGGCCGCGGTGCACCTGCAGCTCATTCCCGGCGAAGATCCCACCGTGCTGGCCGGGCTGATCAACCTGATCTTCGAACTGGACGGCGTCGATCACGATTTCGCGCGGACTCATGCGGAGGGCATCGACGCGCTGCGTGAAGCAACGCGCCGATTCACGCCCGATTACGTCGCCGCCCGCGCCGGCATCGACGCCGATGACCTGCTGGCCGCGGCCCGCATCCTCGTCGAAGCGCGGACCGGCGATACCGCGCTCGGCGTCGGGCCGAGCATGGCGACGCGCGGCACGCTGTCGAGTTATCTTGCGCTGTGCATCCAGACGTTGCGCGGGTTCTGGGCGCGAGAGGGCGATCCGGTGTCGCGGCCGCGCGTGCTGATGCCGCCCGCCGACGCCAGGGCGCAGGCATACGCGCCGCGCCCGGCATGGGGGTTTGGTCTGAAGACATCGGTCAGGGGCTTGCAGCAGACCGCGGCGGGCATGCCGGCCGGCGCCTTGCCCGAATTGATGCTCACCGCGGGCGATGACCGTGTGCGCGCGCTCTTTTCGCATGGCGGGCCGATGTATTCCTGGCCGCAGCAGAGCCGCACGATCGAGGCGCTGAGCGCGCTCGATCTGTTCGTCACGCACGACATCGAGCTTTCGGCGACCTCGGCGATGGCGGATTACGTGGTCGCGACCAGGCTGCCGCTCGAAGTTCCTGCGTTTTCCCAGGTCAACGAGATCTCGGGGCTGGTCCATCCGGGCTACAGCTGGACCGAGCCTTACGCGATCTATCAACCAGCCATTCTGGAGCCTCCCGAAGGTTCGGATCTCATGGAATCGTGGCAGCTCTATTACCGGCTGGCACAGAAGCTGGGCCTGACGCTCCAGATGGTCGATTTCGCGGGTGCCAACCCGCCGATCGCGCTCGACATGACAATCGAGCCCACGACCGACGATCTTTACGAGATCATCTGCACGGGCTCCACGGTGCCGCTCTCCCAGGTAAAGGATCACCCTCACGGCGGGCTGTTCGATGAAGCGCGAAAGACCGTTCTTCCCGGCGAACCCGGCCACGATGCGAAACTTCAGCTGGCCGATCCCGCGATGCTCGCGGAGCTCGGCGGCGTGCGCGACGAGGATGTGCTGGAGCGCCGCAAGACCGATGCGGACTACCCGTTTCTGCTCATTCCGAAGCGCATGCAGAACAGCACCAACTCCATGCCGCGCGTCGATGGCATCGTCCGGACCGGGTACAACCCCTTGTTCATGCATCCCGACGACATGGCGCGATCGAAGCTCGAACCGGGCGCGATGGTCCGGTTGAAGACGCGCCACGGAACCGCCGTCGGCTTCGTGGAAGCGGATCCCGATCTTCGCCCCCGCGTGGTGGCGATGACTCACGGCTTCGGCGCCAGGCACGGCGTTGCCTACGAGCCGAGGCTACACGGTACCAACGTCAATCAGTTGCTCAGCTGGGAGGACGACAACGATCCCTATCACGGCATGCCGCGTATGGGTGCAGTCCCGATCTCGGTTCTTTCCGCGGAATTGCAGGCGGTCGAGCGATAGCGGGTGCGGTTGCGCCGTGCCGCCGGAAGGATCGGGGTTCGCGCTGACCCGAGCCGCGAACGCGAACCCGATCGGGCGATCGCTATTCGACCAGGACCCTGATCTTGGCGATCAGACTTTCGATCCGCTGGGCTGCCTCGCTGAACGTCTTCACATCGGCCCGGTTGTTGTTTCCGCGGGCTTCCTTGGTCGACTCCACATACCCTTCCATGTCCGCCTCGAGAGCGTCCAAAAGCATCTCGGCTTCGTCCTCGGTGAGCGTCAATTTGATCGTCTTTGCCACGTGCAAACCTCGTCGTTGGTCGAACCGCCCCTATGCACGTGAGCGCGCAGAGGTCCAGATTCGACCGCGAGTACCCAGCAATCGTCTGATCTTTCCGCTGCAACCGGACCCTAGTCGAGCGCCGATCCGCGATAGCTCCCGGGCCAGGGCACGGTCTCGTCGATCCGCGCCGGCGTCCGGACGACACGCAGGACCAGGTTGACGTAAAAGGCGCTGAGCTCTTCACGAGAGACGATTCCGGCCGCGTCGTGCGTTGCGGGATCGTCGTGGACGAACCAGTCGGCGCCGGTGTTGAACATCCTGATGAATGTCGACAGCGTCAGGAACAGATTGATATCCTTGCTGAAATAGCCCTGCGCAATGCCGTCCTCGAGCAGCGATCGCCACACCAGGTAATGCTCGCGGCGTGCGTTCACGACATAATCGAAATCGGGATCGCGGCGGAAATAGGCGCGTTCCTGATGAAGGATGGCGTGGACGTCCTGATCGGAGGTGCGCTGCTCGACATCGAAGAAGATCAGCGCGACGAGCCTGGCCTCCGGATCGGCATCACGCTGATGGATACTCACCGCTCCGTCGCGAAGCCGGACGACGACATCGCGCACGGTCTCGTGGAGCAACTGCTCCTTGTTCGCGAAATGGTAATAGAGGCTGCCTGCGAGCAGGCCGACATCGTCCGCGATCTCGCGGACGGTCGTCAGCTCGAAACCGGACGCCGCAAATCGATGGCGCGCAGCCTCCAGGATACGGTGTCGCCGATCGCTGCCTTTTTCCGTCGGCGCGGCGGGCAACGGCACTTTCTTCGCTTTGGCGCTCATGCTTGCCCCCGGCATTCAAGACAGAACCACGGCGACGGCAGGTTCAAACCGCTGGAATACGATCGTCGGCCCGCAGTCTATAGCGGCCAGGCGGGCTACGCCATCCGATGGTCGCATCCGGCGTCCCGACGATATCCTACGCTTGCAAAAATCTAACGCTTGTTTGATATGGGGGATACACAGCCGGAATGACAGAGGGTAGCGGGATGAAAGAGGTTTTTTCCGGAGTTCGGATCATCGAGCTTGCCCAGTTCGTGTTCGTTCCCGCGGCCGGCGCGCTGCTCGCCGATCATGGCGCCGAAGTGATCCATGTCGAGACGGTCGACAGAGGCGATCCCTATCGCTCGCTCAAGGTCGGCGATGGCCGCGAGACCGGCTCGGCCAACCTTTCGCTGGAGCAGAACAACCGCGGCAAGAAGTCGATCGCCGTCGATCTCAAGACCGAGGCCGGCCGCGAAGTGCTGCTGCGCCTGATCGACACGGCGGATGTGTTCCTGACGAGCCTGCGTCCAAAGGCGATCAAGGCCCTGGGCCTCACGCCCGAGGAGCTTCAGGCGCGCAACCCGCGGCTGATCTACGTTCGCGGCAACGGTTTCGGCTTCAAGGGCGCGGAGACCGATAAGGCCGGTTACGATGCGACAGCCTTCTGGGCGCGTGGCGGTTTTGCCCATTCGCTGCGGCCCACCGGCATGATCGAGCCGCTCAAGCCGCGCCCGGCACTGGGCGACCATATCGGCGGCATCTCGGTCGCCTATGGGATCGCCGGAGCGCTGTTCAAGCGCGCGGCGACAGGCGAGGCGGCGGTGGTCGACGTGTCGCTGCTGTCGACCGCGGTCTGGGCGTTGTCGGCCGATGTCGTCGTCAGCCAGACGCAGACGCCCGAGCAGCATGCCCGCACCGGCAGCGCTGCGCGCGCGCCACTGCGCTACCCTTACAAGACCGCCGACGACCGCTTCATCCAGCTGATGTTCCTCGATTCCGACCGCTACTGGCCCGCGCTCTGCAAGCATATCGGACGTCTCGATCTGTTGCAGGATCCGCGATTCACAACCGATCCCGATCGTGCCACCAATGGCGCCGCGCTGATCGAGAACATCCAGAGCACGATCGGCGCGCGCGACTGGATCGAGTGGAAGCCGATCTTCGATGCCTGGGACGCGCCCTGGGAACTGGTGCGCACGATCCACGACGTTGCGGTCGACCCGCAGGTCGAGGCCAACGGCCTGCTGTTCGAGATCGAGGTTCAGGACGGCAGCAAGGTGAAGCTCGCCGCCGGGCCGGTCGGCTTCGACGGCCGTTATGCGCCTTCCGCGCCGCTGCGCGCGCCGTTCCTGGGCGAACATACCGAAAAGCTGCTGGTGGAGGCCGGGTATTCGCAAGACGAGGTCGCTGGTCTGAAAATCGGGGCGATCGTGCGCTGATGTCCGAGTTTTCGTTTCAGCCGATGCCGAGAGCGGATGCGGGCCTGTCCCGCAAGGCCGCGATCGTCGGCATTGGCGAAACGGACTACCCTGCGCTGTACAAGGCGGCCCGGGCGAAGGCGCCCGGCCTCGAGCCCGCCACACCCGAGGCGCTGGCCAGGACCGCGTTCGAGCACGCGCTGGCCGATGCCGGGCTGGAGCGCGGCGATATCGACGGACTGTCGCTCTCGCTGATCTACGGCGGTCCGACGCCCGGGGCGCTTTCGGCCGAACTCGGTATCGAACCGGCGTTCCAGATCGCCTGCTCCGGGTTGTTCGCAGGACCGCTGCCGATCGTCTGCGAAGCGATCGCGTCGGGGAAGGCGGACACGGTGGCGATGATCTATGCTGCGGCGTCTCGCAGCATCAGCCGCAAGTACGGCGGCGGCACGTATTCGGGATCGGAGGCGGGCACGCCGACCTCCTACTATTACTACCATCCGTGGGGCTGGAGCAGCCAGGCCGCGCACTGGGCGCTGATCGCGCAGCGCTATCTCGATCTCTACGGCTACGACGAGGCCGATCTGGGCGCGGTGGCGATGCAACTGCGCCGCAACGCGATCGCCAGCCCGCAGGCGATCATGAAGGCACCGATGTCGACCGAGGATTACCTAGCCTCGCGCTATATCGTTCGCCCGATGCACCTGTTCGACATGTGCCTTGTCAACGACGGCGCGGTCTGCCTGATCGTTCGCCGCGCGGACCTGGCGCGCGACGGCGCCAGGCCGCCGGTCCATGTCGCCGGCTGGGGCGAAGCCAAGGCCAGGGGAAGCAAGTTCGACACTCTGGTGCGTCAGCGACTGGCGCCGCAACTGCAGGATGCCGGCGCGCAGGCGCTCGCCATGGCGGGGCTGGACCTTGCCGCGATCGGGCATTTCGAAGGCTACCATCCGGCCTCGATCCACCTCGTCAATCAGATCGAGGGCTACGGCTTCGTCGATCCCGGCGACGGCCTGCGCGCGTTTCGCGAGGGGGAGATGGCGGTCGGCGGCAGGCTGCCGGTCAATGTCGGCGGCGGCATGATGTCGGGCGCCTACATGCACGGCTGGAACCTCGCCGCCGAAGCGGTGCGCCAGCTTCGCGGCGAGGCGGGGGCGCAGCAGATCGCCGATCTCGAAGCGTCGATGGTCTCGGTCGCGCAGACCGATCAGGCGCATCCCGTCATTCTGGCGCGCGCGGCATGACCTTGCTCGAGAAACGCCCCGACCGCACGCTCGGCCCCGGCCATGACACCTTCTGGACGTGGTGCGACCAGGACGAACTGCACCTGCCGCGCTGCACCGCCTGCGCGGTGCTGATGTGGCCGATCGAGGCCGCGTGCACCACTTGCGGCGCCACCGACTTCGCGTGGGAGGAACTCTCCGGGCGCGGTACGATCGTCAGCTGGTGCACGTTCGAGCATGACTATTACCAGGGTCAGCTGCCGATCCCGTGGGAAACCATCCTCGTCGAACTGGCGGAAGGGCCGCTGTTCCTGAGCAATCCCCAGGGCATGAGCCGGCACGACATGCGCATCGGCCTGCCAGTGCGCGCAGCATTCCTGCCTTGTGAAGACGGTGCCGGCCCGTTCAAGCTGCCGGTTTTCCAGGCCGATGGGGTTAGCGCCCCGCAATCGCGCGAGCGCATCGTGCCGAACATGAAAGGGTAAGACATGGCCAGCTTGATCGATAGGGTGAGGCCCGCGGAAATAGAGGAACTTCCGGATTCGGTGCCGCTGCTGGCGGAGCCCGAGAAGCTGCGCGAACGCTGGCGCCAGGACGGCGTGTTGTTCTTCAAGAACGTGATCGGCCAATCCTCGATCGAACTGGTGCGCAACGAATACCTGACGCGGCTCAAGGAAATGGGCGTGGTCGACGAGAGCGAGACCGCGTCCAACTGGAACGGCAACGACCGTCTCGACGGTGCGCTCGCGCGTCCGATCAGCGACGATGTCTGGCGCACGCTGGTGGCCGACCCCTCGCTCGATCGGGTGGTCCGCACGTTTCTCGGCGAAGCGCCGATCTGGCTGCCGATCGTCGTCCATCGCACCGCGCCGCCGCTTGCCAAGGGGACGACCGCAGAAACCTTCGGCGGACGCCATCAGGACGGCATCTACAACTTCGGCATCGACTTCGTCACATGCTGGGTTCCGCTGATGGACATCGACGAGGACGTCGGCGGGCTCGCCGTGGCGCCGGGTTCGCACAAGGGCAGCCTCTATCCGCCCGACGTGTTCAAGGATCCGAACACCCGCGTGGGTATCCCTGCCGGTGCGATCCCCGATGCCGCCTGGCGCCGGCCGAACTACAAGGCCGGCGACCTGCTGATGTTCCACAGCATGACCGCGCATGCCGGCATCCCCAACACATCGAACAAGCTGCGGCTGTCGATGGACATCCGCTTCCTGCCGGCATCGGCTGCGCCGTCTGTCGGCAAGGTGGTCAGGACGACCGGCACGCTCGTCGAAATGCGTGCGGATTCGGGCGACACGATGATCTTCGAGATCGACGATCGCACGATCGTGCGCGGACCGAAGGGTCATCCGGTCACGGGCGCCGACCGGGACGGGATCCTGTTTCCCGAGGCCGACATCATCGTCATGCCCGACGAGGACGGCCATGCGAAGCTCATCCGCTCGGTCTCGCGCAAGTTCGTCGACCTGCCGGCGACCTGGTACGAGACCCTGCCGGCCGGCTGGGTGAAGTGACGGGCTGAGTGCCCCCCTTATCCCTGTGAAGCCGCACCGGCGCGCCGCCGCATCGAAACTGAACGAAAGTGTCTGGGACAACAATGGCTAGCAACGGCAGGAAAATGAAACTGGGCGGCTTCTGCGGCGGCAGCTATCATCAGGCTGGCTGGCGGCACCCTGCTGCCGACACCGCTTTCGCGCAGGACATCAACGCCTGGATCGCGCTGGCAAAGAAGCTGGAAGCGGCCAAGTTCGACATGATCTTCGTGGCCGACACGGCCTCGCCGAGCGACGCCGAGATACCCGAGGTGTTTCGCTATTCGAGCGCCGGCAACAATCTGGAGCCGATGACGCTGCTCGCCGCGATCTCGCAGCACACCACACATCTCGGCCTCGGGGCGACGATCCCGACCTCCTACCGCCCGCCGTACGATGCGGCGCGCGAGGTGCTGTCGCTCGACGTGATCAGCGGCGGCCGGGTCGGCTGGAACATCGTCACCGGCATCTCGCCCGACGACGCCGCGCAGTACGCCGATCAGGCGTTCGTGCCGCAGGAAGAGCGCTATGCCCGCGGCGAGGAGTTCATCGACGTCGTCCTGAAGCTGTGGGCGGCGCTGGAGCCCGGCGCCTATCCCCGCGACAAGGACGGCGGCATCTACAAGGACACCGACAAGATCCGGATGATCCACCACGCGGGCAAATACTATAACGTGCGCGGGCCGCTGAAGGGTATCGCCTCGCCGCAGGAACGCCCGCTGCTGATCCAGGCCGGCCAGTCGCCCGAGGGCCGCGCGATGGCTTCGCGGGTGGCGGAGGCGATCTTCACCGCACAGTCGAATTTCGAGCCTGCCAAGGCGTTCCGTGACGATATCCGCGCCCGCGCCGCCGTCTGGGGCCGCGATCCCGAGCACGTCAAGGTGATGCCGGGCGTGGTCATCGTTGTCGGTGAGAGCCGCCAGGAGGCGGAGGACAAGTGGGCCGAACTGGAAGGCCTGATCGATCTGAGGTCCGCGCGCGCGCGCCTGGAGCTTGCCCTCAAGGGCTTCGATCTCAGCGGCTACGATCTCGATGCGCCGTTCCCCGAAGTGCCCGAAGAATCGATCGTCAGCCGGGGCCGCACCCATGTCGAGGCCGCCAAGCGCGAGGGGCTGACGCTGCGTCAGGTGCTGATCCGCTCGTCGGGCTCCAACGCGCACTTGTCCGCGGTCGGCACCGCCAGGGATATCGCCGATGTGATCCAGCACTGGTTCGAGGACGGTGCCTGCGACGGGTTCAACCTGATGCCCGCGATCAACCCGCTGTCGCTGGAAGAGGCGATCGATAAGGTCGTCCCCGAACTGCAACGCCGCGGCATCTTCCGGACCGAGTACGAAGGCAAGACCCTGCGCGAGAACTTCGGCGTGCCTATGGCGCCCATCCCGCTGCTCGGGTGAGGTCATTCGAGCTCGAGCATATCCGCACGATACGCGCGATCGGTCCGCAGCTCCCGTCGCCGCGCTGTTTCGATGAACCGAGGAAGGAGCGCTTCTGATGTGCGACGAATATACTGCCGCCGAGGCACTTGCCGACCGGGATTCGAAGCCGGGCGGATCGGCGACGTTGAGCGGCATTGACGGGACGGCCAGCGATACGGCCGCACCGTCGGCGGCGGGACCGCTAATGGAAGCGGCGACCGAAGTTCGGACGCCGGACGGTGCCTGCGATGCCTTTTTCGTCCACCCGGCCAGCGGGCGTCATCCGGGGATCGTGTTCTGGCCCGACGCGCTGGGCCTGCGCGATGCGACGAAGGCCATGGCACGCCGGCTGGCCGGCGAAGGCTTCGCGGTGCTCGCGGTCAATCCCTACTACCGCAATGTCCGCGCGCCGCTCGATATCGATTTCGCCGCGATGCTCACGCCGGAAGGCCGCGCGAAAGTGGTGCCTTACATGCCGGCGCTGACCCCCGAGGCGATTTCCCGCGACGGTGCGGCGTATGTCGCGTTTCTCGACGCACAGCCTGCGGTGGACACCGCGCGCGGCGTTGGTGTTCAGGGCTACTGTTTTGCCGGACCGTTCGCGGTGCGCACCGCGGTCGCGGTTCCCGCGCGGGTCAAGGCGGCGGCGACGTTCCATGGCGGCGGCCTCGTGGGCGACACGCCTGACAGCCCGCATAACCTTCTCGGTTCCACGCAGGCAGCCTTCCTGTTCGCGATCGCCCGCAATGACGATGCGCGCTCGCCGCTCGATAAGGACGAGCTCCGCGCGGCTGCCGAGGGTGCGGGGCGGCTGGCCGAAATCGAAGTGTACCCCGCGGATCACGGCTGGTGCGTACCGGACGCGCCTTCGTTCGATCACGGCGAAGCGGACCGGGCCTGGCAGCGGTTGCTCGCGCTCTACGGGGAATTGTGAGTCTTCAACATTTCGCGGCGCACGTGGCCAGTTCGCCGATGTAGCGCTCGATCGTCCCCGGCGAATCGAACGCTCCTTCCGGCCTGCCCAGCCTGCCCACCGCGACCGCGTGGTTCGTGACGTCGGCCAGCAAGCGCGGCATCGATCCGCAAGCGGCGTAGGGCGCCCCGCAGGCCATCGCTGCGAGCTGTTCGAGGAAAGGAACACTCGCCCGTGTTGCTGATCCCTTGTGCGGGCGACGAAAACGCCGATGCGGGAATGCCGGCGCAAGCAGGGAAGATGATCGTGTAGTTCGGAATGGCGGCCATATTGCCGCAGCTGATCGTGTTCGTTGCGATCTGCTGATTCTTGAACCTGTTGTAGAAAGCCGAGGCATTGAATGTGCCGCTGACGCCTTCGCCGCGGAAGCCGGTCTTGAACCCGATCTCGTAGGTCTCGAGCTTCTCGGGCTTCCGGGTCTCAAGGCCGTAGCTCGAGACGTTCACGCCGCCCGCCCGCGCGCACCCCTGTCAACGGCCGTCGTGCGTGGCCGATAAATGCCTCCACGCGTCATCTTTCGCACCCGTCGGCGTCAGTCCCGCAGCCCTTTCCTGCTGGTGAATGTGGCGGGGGGCAGACCCAGCGCGGGCTCGATCACGAGCGTCTCCAGCATGTTTGCGATGGGTTCGACGGGATAGTCGGCATCCTGCGCAAGCCACCATGCGATGACTTCAAAGGTGCCGCTCGCGATCACCCCGGAAATAACATCGAAAGGATAGCCGTGAGCCAGAGTGGGGCGATCGCCCGTCAGGTCATGCCCGCGGCGGATGAACTCCGTCCGCATTGCCTCGCTTGCTCCTGCCGTGAGCAATGTCCGCCAAAGCTCGCGGCGCTTGACTATGTGAAAACACATGCCCTCTCCGGGCCGCCACTGGGATGAACCGTTCCCCTGCCGGAATGCGTCCAGCAGTTCAACGATCTCCTTGCGGGCGATATCCTGGAACAGGTCGTCTTTGCTGTCATAGTGCTTGAAGAACGTCGGGTAACTCAGTCCGGCCTCCTGAGTGATCTGAAGCAATGTTATCGTGTCGAAAAGATGGGTTTCGATCAGTCTTAGCAGGGCGCCGCGCAGCGCTTCTTGTGAGCGAACCGATCGTACGTCGTTAAGTCGTGCTGTCGTGCGCGGCGTACGCCCCCCGCGCGCCCTCGCTGAAGGTTCGGAGTTCGACACTGATGAGAGCTCCCGCTGAGACGACCGAACGACCACAGGCCTGAATCGTGCCGGGTCCGCCGAAGACCGGCCGGTTCAGGTTACGCGGGCATGCGGCCGTCGTCGAGCGGGCGTCATATCGGTCCTCGGCTTCGGAGCGGGGCCGCCTTGGAGGGGCGCACCGGATCGATCGGGGTGTTCGTCCCGTATTCCCTGTGGCATCAGGCAAATGGCTGATTTCAAGGCTTTGGAGGAACGTCCAACGTTTCGATCGAGCGCAAGATCGACGCAGCGATCGATTTGGCTTCGCGCGGATCGAAAACGCTGGCGACCGCGGAAACGGTGATGGCCGAGACCGCGCTTGCTCGGCCTTTCGGAATGAGCACGCCGATCCCGATGACCCCTTTGGCGACAGTTCCGCTGCTGATCGAGAAGCCGGCGCGCCGTGTTTGTCGCACGCGCTGCAGGATCGTCGCCTCGTCCTGGTCTCCTCCGGGAAACAGCCCGTAGCGACCGAGATGGAGGCTCACGATCGCGCGAACCTCGTCGTCGCCGAGTGACGCGAGAATGGCCAGGCTGCCGGCGCCAATCCCCAATGGCACGCGTTGCCCGATCTCCATCGGCATCGCCCGGATGGCGGCCGCGCCTTGCGCACAGTCGAGGCATACGGCCTCGTTGTCGGAACGCGCCATGAAGCAGCTTGTCAGGCGGGTACGGCGAGCGACGTCGGCTATGACATGCGCCCAGTTCGCCTGAACCCGAAGTTCGGGATACGTGGCCAGCCCCAGTTCGAATGCGAGTGGTCCGATCTGATAGGTGCGAGCGCTGTCGTTGAAGACGATCAGCCGCTCGTCGGTCAGCGTGCGCAGAAGACGGTACGTCGTCGGCACGCTGAGACTTGTGCCGCTTGCGATCCGCGTCAGGCTGGCCCCGGACCGCTGCATCTGGGCGACCGTGCGCACGATTTCGAGTGATCTTCGAACCGACTGGACTCCGGGCATGAGCTTGGTTTCCTCGCGCATCGCCGCATGTTTTCGATCCGATATCGATTTCACGATACGAGAAGAATTCGAATTTGGCTTTGACCATCTTCCGCCCGCGTCCGACGAGACTCCGGAAGATTGCCCGCGCGGTCTTGCGGTAGGAGCGACGGGGCAAGGCCCCGTGGATGGGAAAGTTTGCCGATGTCGTTGCCTGCTTCGCTGCGAACCGCCCTGACGCTTCCGGCCTTCTGCGCACCGATGTTTCTGTGCAGCAGCGTCGATCTCGCGGTGGAATGCTGCAAGGCGGGGATCGTCGGGTCGCTGACGGCAAACCATTGCCGCGATCTTGCTGAACTCGAACAACAGCTTCGCGCAGTGCGCGAGGCGCTGACCCGGTTCGCCGAGGCCTATCCAGAGCGGTGCGTGGGGCCGCTGGCGGTCAACATTTCCCCCAGCAAGGACAGCGCCGAGTTTCGCGACTATCTGGCGGCATGCCGGCGATACGGCGCGGCGATCATCGTCACGTCGGTCGGCAATCCGACGCAGAACGCGCCGCTCGTGCGCGAATTCGGTATGCTGCATTTCCACGATGTGACCAACCTGCGCTTCGCCGAGAAAGCCGCGGCGGCGGGCGTCGACGGGATGATCGCGATCGGCGCGGGCGGCGGGGGTCACGCCGGAACGATCAGCCATCTCGCCTTCATTCCGAAGATCCGCGAGATGTTCAGCGGCGTCGTGGTGATGGCCGGCGCCGTGACGACCGGCGCGGCGATCCGGGCAGCGGAAGTGCTCGGCGCGGATATGGCCTACCTCGGCACGCGGTTCATCGCCACGCGGGAGTCGGGCGCACCCGACGCCTACAAGGCGATGCTTCTCGAAGGCGGGGTCGAGGACGTGATCTACACGCGCGGAGTCAATGGCCTTCCGGCGAGCTGGCTCAAGAGCTCGCTGCGCTCGATCGGTCTCGATCCGGACAATCTGTTCCTTCCGGAAGGGCGCTCGATCGCGCATCTTCCAGAGGACAAGACGCCATGGCGGGACATCTGGTCGGGCGGCCAGGGCATCGGGCTGATCGGCGATCTGCCGACGGTGGAGAAACTGGTGCTGCGCCTGCGCCGCGAATATGCCGCCGCCTGCGCGATCCCGACGTTCGCAGGAGCAGGCGTTTGAGCGCCCGCATCACACGTAGCGACGAAGGCGCGCTGGCGACGCTCACGCTTGATCGGCCTGACAAGTTGAATGCGCTCGACACCCAGGCGTTCGAGGAACTCGATGCGCAACTGGCGGCGCTGGAAGGCCAGACCGATAAGATTGGCTGCGTCGTGCTCAGGGGCAGCGGGCGCGGGTTCTGCGCCGGGGCTGACCTGGGCGCGATCGGCAAGGTTCCGATCGATCCTCGCTTCAAGCCCGGTGTGATCGACCGTCTTGCGCGGTTGCCTCAGCCCGTCGTCGCGGTCGCTCACGGGGTCTGTTACACCGGCGGTCTCGAACTCGCGCTGGCCTGCGATTTCATCGTGGCGGACGCGGCGGCGCGGTTTGCCGACACCCACGGCAAGTGGGGCTTCGTCGGGGCGTGGGGCATGGGACAACGACTCTCGCGTCGGATCGGCCAGAGCGCCGCCAAGCGGATGATGATGACCTCGCGCACGGTAACGGCGGCGGAAGCGCATGCGATCGGCCTGGTCGATCTGCTGGCGGTGGAGGGCGCGCTCGATGAAGCGGCGGCAGGTTTCATCGCCGAAATCCTGGCCAACTCCTGGCACACCAACTTCGCCGTCAAGCGGTTCATGAGCGAGACCGACGGCATTCCCCTCGGAGACGCACTCGCCCACGAACGCGATCACTATCCCGGCTTCGCGCCGGACCACGAGGATCGCATCGCGCGCCGATAAGGAGACCCCATTCGGACCATGATCCGGGTGTGGTCATGGCGTGGTCCTGCCCATCGGCGGCGGCTTCGTGCCCAGGCTGGCCAGGATGATGGCCGAGCCCAGGCGGGAGTCCGCCTGAGCTTGCGGCCACCGCCGACGAGGGTCGGGATCAGCCCTCGAACGGTTCGTCACCCTTCAGCTTCGTTCGGTGCATCATCCGGCCGCACTCGGAATCATAAGCCTCGGCACGGTGCATCGTGCCCGTGTTGTCCCACATCACCAGATCGCCGACCGACCATTCGTGGCTGTAGCTGAACTGCTCGCTGGTCGCCCATTCGCGCAAGCCGTGGATGATCTGAGCGCTTTCCATCGCGGTCTTGCCGAGCACCCGCTGGGTGGTGCAGCCGATCACCAGCGACTTGCGGCCGGACTTGTGCTTCCAGACGAGCGGCAGCTCGTTTTCGCCCACGCTCTGCATGCCCTTGAGCTTCGCGAGGCTGGGCTCCGGATCGTAATACATCACCGTTGGCCAGACACCGTGAACGGTGCGCAGGTTTTCGAGCTCGGCCTTGCGGTCGTCGGGCAGATCGTCCCAGGCCGCGTAAGTGTTGCAGAAACCGGTGTTGCCGCCCCAGGTCGCGGGGACCTTGCAGGAGAGCAGCGACGCGAGGATCGGGACCTGGTTCATCGTGCCGTCGATATGCCAGTAGAGTGAGCCCTTGAGGTACTCGGCGGCGCCTGGATTGGCCTTGGTGTCCAGCGTGATCTTCGTGATGTTTTCGCCGTCGGTCGCCTCGGGCGCGAACGTGCCGAGAGTCTTGGTAAAGGCGATCTGTTCGGCATCCGAGAAGTTGATCTGCGGGAAGACCAGGATCCCGCGCTGCTCGAGCAGCTCCCGGATCTCGCCCGCCAGAACACCGCTCAGCAGCTCTTCCTTCGAATTGAGGATGCGGCTGCCGATCCGCGGCTTGAGGTCCTCGGCGGCGAGCTTGAATTTCAGGACGGTAGCCATGCGAAAGTGTTCCGATAATTCGAGAATGTGCAGATGCAGCATTCTATGAGAACGGGGCGTTCAGGTAAAGTGCGTGCGCATTGCGTCTGGGCTGAACTGGCAGACACGATGCCGCGATGCGGTGTGGGTCCACGCGGAGGCGCGGGGCCGCCCATCCGGTCCCCGCTGCCATCTTGAGAACGCCGCCTCGATCCGTTCCACGCTCGCTTTGCCCGGTCCATCGTCGCTCTGGCATCTTCCGGCGGGATGCGGATTATCGGGGGCGGATCAGGGAGCAGACATGCTGGATACGCCTCAAACGACCGAGCCCGCTTGCCGTGCGGTAACCGCAGACGAAGTCGCGCATTACCGCGAACTGGGATGGGTAAAGCTCAAGCGCTTCGTGCAGCCGGAATACCTGGCCCGGCTGATGGAAATCGCCCATCGCCGCATGGGCGAGGACGGTGACAGCAACGCCGCATTCGGCATCAGCATCCCTTATTTCAACGCCGAGGCAGGTGAGGGGCTGGTCGATCCGGTCGTTCGCGCGATGATCGGTGATATCGGCAAGGCCGGCAAAGCCTTGCTGGCGCGCAAGGACGAGACGGTCGAGGCGCGGTATTTCCAGGATTTCTTCGCGCCGAAGCTGCCTTCGGGCAAGCAGACGAAGAATGCCGGCAACGGGCCGACCAGCTTTCACCAGGACTTCATTACGTTCGCGGTCGATCGGACGGGGGGAATGACCTTCTGGATTCCGCTGGAAGCCTACACGCCAGAGGCCGGCACGATGGCCTTCATCAACAAGTCCCATACGCTGGGCGGCCTCGGCAATTACACGAACTATCGCGGCCGGGACATGCTCGATGTCTACCCGGAACTGCGCGATCTCGAAACCAGCGCCCAGATGGTCTACGAACTGGGCGACATCACCGTACACTCGCACCTGACCGTGCACGGCGCGGGGACGAACCGGATGGACCGCCCGCGCTGGGCGTATATCGTGCTGGTGCAGCCGTCGGACGCGTGCTGGAACGGCGCGATGCCCGAGGCATTCGATCCGACCGGAATGGTCCAGAACCAGCGGCTGCCTGACGATCGCTTCCCGATCATCAGCTGAGGGCGAACCTGAAAGGGCGAATGGCGTACAAGCTCATCTACCTCGCGCGCCGGGCGGGGACGGTGTCGTGGGCTGACTGGCCGCGCACCTGGAAGTCGCACGCGGTCTTCGCCAGCCAATTTCCGGCGATGGCAGGGACGATCGACTGGATGCGTTATACCGTACGGGTCGACGATCCGCGCTTCGCGGCGCTGCCCGTTTCGGCGGCGCACGACGGGGTTTGCGTGGCGCAGGCGCATGATCTCGCGACGTTGCGCGGCGAGGGATTCCTGCCCGATCAACGCGCGCGGATCGATGCCGACGAGCTGCGCGTGTTCGATCGCCATACGCCCGAGTTCACGTTCTGGTGCACCGAGACACCGGTACGTGACGGTCCGCTCGGCGAGGCGGTGGTGTTCCGGTTCCTGCGCCGCCGCGCCGAGGTCTCGCGCGGCGCGTTCGATCTGGCCCTGCGGAACACGTATCATGAGACGGCAGCCAGCGAGCCATTTGCCAGCCTGCGCTGGGTGCTCAACACCGCGATCGAGCCGCCGCCTTTGGATTTCCCGTTCGAAGCCATCGAGGAATGCTGGTTCAGCGATGTCGAAGAGGCGGCGCGCGCACTCGGCGGAGCTGGCAGGGCCGGGCTCATCCAACGCCTTTCAGGCGTTTGCGATCCCGATTCCATCGTCACGATGCTGACTCACCCGACACATCGCTGGCCCAGAGACGAGGGCAGCGATCTGCGCGGGGCGCCCGGCGGCGGGCCTGCTGCTAGGCCGCATAGTCCCTGAGGGCGTTGAAGCTCTCCAGATCGGGTTCGAGCTGAATGCCGAAGCTTTTCGTCAGCATCCCCATCGTCAGGTAGCAGCCCGCTAGGAACACCAGTTCCATCAGCTCTTCCTGAGAGTACCGCTCGGCCAGCGCGGCCCAGGTCGTGTCCGAGACGAACTGGTCGCGGTGCAATTCGTCGACCGCCTTTATCACCACGCGGTCGAAGTCGGTCAGCGCATCGCCCTCGCCCGCGATCATTGCCGCGATCTCATCGTCTTCCAGCCCGCACTTGCGCGAGATGACGACGTGGTGCGTCTGCTCGTAGACGTCGCCGCAATCCTCGAGCATCCGCAGGCACACGATCTGCCGGTCGCGCACCGGCAGTTTCGAACGCGCGACCAGCTCTTCGAGATGCCCGACGAAACTGCGGTACATGCGCGGCGCGTTTACCAGCACGCGCGAGAAGATCAGGTGAGTCCAGGCGCCGATCGCGTCGGACTGCTCGGCCGTGAGCTGGTCGACCCCGACGGGCGGAATGCGCACGGCCGCGGGGGTCATCGCCTGCCTGGTAGGGGCATGGGTCGTCATGGTGCCGGTTATCCTTTCATGGTGACGCGCAGCCACAGCTCGCGGCCCTGTGAGTAAGAGCAGTAAACCTCGTCCGAACCCGCCGGACCCTGCGTCGGGCCGCCGTGCATCTCTCCCGGGAACAGGATGCCGCCGGCATAATTGGCGTTGAAGCAGGTGCCGGTGGTGAGCTTGTCGGTCAGGTTGTTGCCGATGAACGCCAGCTCCCAATGATCCTCGGGACCAACCAGCGTGATGCTCGAGTTGAACTTGGCGAACGCGGGCTGGAAGTAATCCGCGCGCGTGCCGAGGTTGGTGTCGTAGCGCGACGAATATTGCGCGCTCAGACCGAGCTTGAGCGTGTCGTGGCCGAGCGGGAGGTCATAGTCGACGCCGCCGGTCAGCTGCCACTTGGGCGCACGGCTCAGCGGCGTACCGGTCAGATCCTGCGCCGCGTACTGGAACTTGCTGCCGTCAGAGCCGGTGAAATAGTTTCCGATCTCGACCGCGATGGCATCGCTGCTTCCCGGAGTCGGATTGAGGGTGCGCGGCGTGAGATCGCAGCCCTGCGCGGCGGTCTGCCCTCCGGCGCAGGGCGCGCCTACGAATGAGGTGAACTTGGCGACGTTCCAGTTCGCCGCGGCATAGAGTGACAGCCCGGGCACGGAGGCCGGGTGGAAATTGAAGTCGAAATCGATCCCATAGATCCGCGCGGAACCGGCGTTGAGCGTGCTGAGGGTCGGGATGCCGTTCACCGCAGGCTCGTTGATGCCCACCTGAAGGCCGGTGTAGTCGTAATAATAGCCGGCCAGATTGACGTAAAGCTGGCGGTCGGCGAGCCGGGTCTTGATGCCGACTTCTCCGCCCTTGATCTTCTCGTCGCCATAGGAGTTGTTCGTGCCGGGGAAGATGGGCTGGACGATGTTGTACGAGCCCGACTTGTAGGCCTGCTTGAACGAGCCGAACAATGTCACGTCGTCGGTCGGTTCGTATGTCAGCGTGACTTCTGGCGACCAGTTCTTCGAATGCAGCTTGGGCGCGGTCGGGACCAGATCCGCGCCGCCGTATTGCGTGGTCATGTCCACCGACCGCTTCTCGTCGGTGTAACGTGCGCCGGCGGACAGTTCGAGTTCGGGCGTGAATTTGAAGCGCGCTTGCGCGAACGCCGAGAGCGAGCGGATGTGGATGTCGAACGTGCCGGCCAGGATCTGGGCGGGGAAGCCGAGCAGTGTGTCGCCTTTGAGCTGAGCGCCGTCGAACACATTGCCGCTCTGATAGAACCCGCCGGCCAGGAAATTGAGCGGGCTGGTGAAGTCGGAGGCGAGCCGCACTTCTTCGGTCAGGTCGTGCCGGTGGTAATCCTTGATCGCGGCAAAATCGGAGTAGGCGCCGAAATAGGAGCCGTTGATCATCGACTTGCTCTTGATGTCATAATAGCCGGTCACCGACGTCAGCGTCAGGTGCGGATGCAGCTCGTAGTTCATCTCGAGGCTGCCGAACGCCTGCCGGATCCGGGTGTACGGCACGCCGCCGTTGGGGAGGCCGTCGAACGCGGCGGGATCCATGTAGGCGATATCGACCGTGTGGTTCGCCTTGCAGTCTTCCTTCGCGCTGTAGAACGAAGGCACCGGAATCCCGATCGAGGGCAGATAGTTAGTGAAGCCGTCGGGACAGCCGGTCAGCTGGAACGCGCCGCCGCCGTTGTACTTCTCGTCAGTATAGTTGAGCTTGAGCCGCGCGCTGAAGTTGGAGGCCGGCTTGTACACCGCGGTGCCGCGTAGGTAGACGCCGTGGCCCTTGCCGAAGTGCGATCCGGGTTGCTGCGCGCCAACGCCCTGCGCGATGACCGATTGGTTGTCGAAGTAATCGCCGGCGGAGTGTGTGTAAGCGGCAGCGAGGCGCAGGCCCAGCGTATCGGTGACCGGCCCCGACAAGGAGCCTTCGAGCCGGGTGCGCCCGTCTTCGAATTCATAGCCCGCGCGCGCGATCGCCTCGAGCTTGTCGCCGGGATCGGCGGTGCGGATCGAGACGACCCCGCCGGGGCTGTTCTTGCCGAAGAACAGCGCCTGCGGGCCCTTGAGCACCTCGACCTGCTGCATATCGAACAGGCCCGAGGAATAGGCATTTCCCTGCGTGAACTGCACCCCGTCGATCACCAGCGAGACCGACTGGTCGATGCCCGGATCGAGCGACGTCGTTCCCACGCCGCGGATCGAGACCTGCATGCCGTTCTCGAGCACCGACTGGCCGATCACGAAGCCCGGCGCGGACTTGGTCACGTCCTCCAGCGTGGTGACCTGGAATTCCGCGAGCTTGGCGGCGGTGAGAACGTTCGCGATCACCGGGACCTTAAGGCTCGATTCCTCCCGCTTGCGCGCGGTGACGACGATCTCTCCGCTCGAATCGCCTATCCGCTGCGAACCCGGCGTCGCATCGGCGATCTCCTGCGCAAACGAAGGCGAAGCGCTGAGCGAGCAGGCAATGGCGGTCGCCGCCAGCAGAAATCTCTTGTGAACCATCTCTCTCTCCCCCGACCGACTTTTGTGTTGAGTCTTCGAGGAGTTCCCGGAGCAACCCGGCGTTCCTCTTCGCTCACGATGCGGTTCCGGGGTATGATTAGGATCAGACGAATTGACGCGCAGCCCTCGCCGCGCACAAGTCTAGGACATCTCAGGGCGACGTTCTCGTGATTGCTCGTCCGCCAGCCGGGCCGCGATGAGGGTGCCGAGTTCGTGGAGCCTGAGTTTCCCCGTCGCGGTGCGCGGAATATCGCGGTCGGCGACGAAGACGATGCGGCGCGGAACCTTGAAGCTGGAAAGCGTCTCGCGCAGCGCGGAGCGAAGCGATTCCTCGTCCGGTGTCGCTCCTTCGGCAGGGACGACCGCAGCGGCGACGATTTCCCCGAATGTCTCGTCCGGCAGGCCGGCGACCACCCCGAGCGCTACGTCAGGCAACGCATTGAGCGCCGCTTCGACCTCCAGTCGCGAGACGTTGGCGGCGCGGGTCTTGATCATGTCACCGCGCCGCGCGACGAAGGTGAGATAGCCGTCCGCGTCGATCCGCACGAGATCGCCCGTCGGGTAGAAGCCATCGGGGGTGAACACGTCCTTGCGCCGCTTCTTGTAGAACCCGCTCATCAGTCCGCCGCCGCGCAGTTGCAGCTCGCCGATCGCACCCGTGGGCAGAACCGCGCCGCTGTCGGGATCGACCACGCGGCGTTCATAGGCGTTGACCGCGCGGCCGGATGCACCCGGCTTGTCATCGGGGAGCCGGGTGTTGATCGGCTCCGCGCTGTGCGGGGCGAAGGACTCGCTCATCCCCAGCATGTTGCTTTGCAGCGGCGGCGGGATGACTTCGCCGTTCGCGTCGCGAAACACGCCGAGACCGACGATCGTGTCGACATTGACTCCGCGTGCCGAGGCCGCCGCACGCAGTCGCACCAGGCCGTCACCCCAGCCGTTCACGCGGTTCGCGCGGGCACCGAGCATCGTCTCGAGCACGAGGTCGATCTCGGGGGAGGCAGGATAGACCAGCGTTGCGCCCTGGCTCAGCACCTGCATAGCCATCGCCAGCCCGCCGAGCCAGAAGGCCGGCAGCATCGGCAGCATCCGATCATCGGGCGCGACCAGAAACAGCCTGGCCAGTTCGGGCGGATGCCGCGTGAGGCTCCAGTGGCTGTGCACGACCGCCTTGGGCTCGGACGTGCTCCCCGAAGTATAGACGATGACCGCGTCTTCGCCCGGGGTGACCTGTTGCTCGATCGCGGCGAGGATTGCGGGACCGGGCGCATCGGCGCGATCGGCCTGTGCGAGCAAGCCATCGACAGGTGCGGCCCAACCGGCCTCCGATGCATCGTCGAACCAGACCGCGCGCAAGTACGGCGCTTCTTCGAGGCGGACCCGTCCGGCGGGCTGGCCGACGATCCCGGGGAATGCGGCCTCGACGGCTTCCGCGTAATCGTGACGCAGGAAGCGCCGAGCGGCGATCAGCATCTGGACGTCACTGGTACGCAGGATGTGCGCAAGCTCGCGCGGGGTCGAAAGCGTGCTGACCAGCGTCAGCAGCGCGCCGATGCGCAGCGCCGCCAGGAACGCCGTGATCCAGGAGATCCCGTCGGGCGCGAGCAGCGCGATCCGCGTGCCTTTCCCGGCCCCGCTCGCCAGCAGCGCGCGCGCCATTCGCGCCGAGCGGGCGTCGAGATCGGCATAGCTGATCGTCTCGCCGAGAGTCGCCACCGCATCCCGGTCGCCCCGCGCCGCCACGACGGCCCGCAGGAGCGCGGGCAAGGTCGAGGGTGGTTGTGCGTCGGGCATCTGTGTTCCCATCGTCGGTGGACGGAAGCCTTGGTGCGCATTTGCATCGGTGGGTTCCAGAGCAATCTGTGGAACAGCGGGCGGGCTCGTTCTCAGACCCGCGACACGGACGCCGCGCCGGACTCGAACTCGCGCCCGTCCGTGCTTAAGCCCGGCACATCGCAACCGAGGAAACCCCGCTTGAAGTGGATCGCGCTATCGCCGGAACTGCTCGCGGGCAACGGCCTCGAGCCTTACCCTCCGGCCGAGATCGGTGGGCTGTTCGACTGGGCCGAGAATCCCGGCGCCGGATCGACTCATGCGATGCCGCATGCAGGTGACTTTCTCGCCGATATCGTGCGGATCGAGGCGAATGCGGTCCACCAGCCCAACAAGCCTGATGATGAAGTGGTCGTCGTGCTCCACGGCGTGCTCGAACTGACCGACGATGGGACCGGGATCGTGCAAGCCTTCGGGGAGGGCGAGGTCGTGCTCATACCGAGGGGCTGGGCCGGCCTTTACCGCTGCGTGCCCGCGGCAGACGATTTCCTCGAACTGGCGATCGTGCCGCATGACTACTTCGCGCCGCGTGATCCCGATCCGACCGGCGCGTCCCCGCGGCGGATCGTCATGCCCGCCGCGGGAACGCAGGCGTTCCATCGCGGCCGCTTCATGGTCGAGGCGCAGGGCAGCGGAGCGGCGTGGAGCGATCGGTTCGATCAGGCGGGCGACGAGGTCCTTCTGGTCAAGCAGGGCGCGCTGACGCTGACGGCCGGCGGCGCACGCGAGACATTCGGCCCGGGCGCGGTGGTGATCATACCGCGGGGCCTCGAAGGCCACGGCGAGACCAGCGACGATTATCGCGCTCTGGCGATCACCTGGCTTGGCTGAAGGCTATTCCTTCGCTGCGCGGCCCTTGTAGCTGAGCCGCCACTCGGGCGGGAAACGGTTGTCGTTGTCTTTGACCGCTGCCGCCAGCCCCTTCTCGAACGTCGCGCCGTCCACACCGAGCCCGCCCGGGACGTCGGGCTTGACCATCGGCAGCATCGCTTCGAGCCAGCCCGACAGCTTGCTGCCCATGTATTCGCCCTGCTGCTGTTTGAAGATCTCGAAGAACGTCTTCTGCAGGTAGATCGTGTCGGTCGGATGGTTTCGCGCGCAGGCCAGCGCGTATTTCATCGTCTCCGCCTCCAACTGGTCACGCGGGACGACGCGGTTGACGAAGTTGAGCTCCTTCATCTCCTGAGCAGTGAACGGCCGGCCGGTGAACACCATCTCCTGAAACTTGCGCAGCCCCATCATCAGCGCCCACTGCCACATCCGCGCGGCCCAGCCGACGTAGCGAAAGGCGGAGTGGCCGAACAATGTCTCCTCCGAGCAGATCACCAGGTCCGCGTCGCAGGCCTGATAGAAGTGCCAGCCGTAGCAATAGCCCTTCGCCTCGATGATCGAGATCTTCTTGAAGTCCTGCAGGCTGCGCAGCCCGAAGTTGGAATTGGCGTAAAGGTCGGTGACGCCCGCAAGATAGCGGTACGATTCGCGCGGCGGGTAGCGGACGCCCCCATCCCTGCCTTCATCGTCCTCGCCGATCTTGAATTCGGGCAGCACCGAATAGTCCGGGTCGCCGTTGAACATGCCGGCCATCTCGGGAAGGTCCGCGCCGCTGCCGAAATGCTCGCCCACGCCGCGTATGATCAGCACTTTGACATCGTCGTCGACATTGGCCCGCATCACGAGATCGGCGAAGCGATGGCGCGCCGCGATCGTCGGCGCATTAAGCGCCTCGGGTCGGTCGAGCGTGATCGTCGCGATCTTGGTCTGCGGATCCTTGTCATAGAGCATGATCTGCTCGGGGCCCGGTACGCCGTCCGCTTCGGTCATCGTTTCTTTCCGTCCTGTGAGCCTGGCGAAGCCCTAATGCGCGCCTCCGGGCATGCCACCGATCACCATGGAACAGCCAAGCTTATTGTTCTCGAACGCCGGATTGCCTAGTCTGCCGGCTACAAGAAGGTCCGCGCAAGAACGTGGGCGAGCATGAGAGAGGGTCTTGCATGACGATGGCTCTGGCCGCGAACCCGGCGTTCGGCATACTTCCATTCGGCCTGGAATACGATGCGAATGCACCCGTCCCGGCGTTGCCGAACGCGATCGATCCGGCCTGCGTCACCTCGCGCATCAACCAGCGCGCGCGCCGCGCCGCGATCCTGGCCGCGATCCGCAAGCTCATCGCCACCGAGGGCTGCGACGGGGTGACCGTGCGCCGCATCGCCGAATGCTCGGGCCATGCGGTGCAGACGATCTACAACCTCGTCGGCCCGCGCGAGACCGCGATCACAGAGGCGATCCGCGAGTATTCGGCTTACGTCGGCATGAACTTCTTCGATCCCAGCAATCCTCAGGCCGCCGCCGACATCATCGATCACCAGTTGCTGTCGATCGAGCACAACCCCGAGTTCTGCCGCCAGGTCTGCCTGATGTACTTCACCGACTCCCGCCACATCTACTACACCTTCCGCGACAGCCAGATCCGGCGGCTGGACACGCTGCTGCGCCGCCAGCAAAGTCTCGGCGTGCTGCGCAAGAACGTCGACCTGCGCATGACCGCCTCGCAGCTCATGGTCTATTCGGGCGCGCTGATGGTCGAGTGGGCGGACCGGGACTTCCCGCTCGGGGAACTGCGCCAGCGGCTCTACGCCGGATACTACAACATCTTTGCCGGCGTCATCGACGCGATGGGAGAGCCGCTGCGATCCGCGCTCGCAAGCCGGGGCGTGATGAAGCTGAATTAGGCGGCTGGCTGACGAAGGATTCGGCCGCTGTAATACCAATTCCAGTCCTAGTCCGAGATGGTCAACAGCGAAGAAATCGCCACCACGACCTGGGCCGCGACGAACGGCTTGCTGATCATGACACTGCCGGGAACGCCTCTGGAGGTCCACTCATGTTCGCTGGCTGCGCTGACATAGACGACAGGAAGACCGCTGGTTATCTCGCGCGCGCGGCGTGAAATATCCCAGCCGTCCGGGCCATCGCCGAGATTGATGTCGGTGATGAGGCCGTCCAGCGCCTGTTCCGGCGATTCGAGGATCTCCATTGCCTGGCGGCCATCGTTGGCCACCACGACATGGAAGCCGGCGTCTTCGAGCGCCGTCACCAGCATGTCCTGGATCAGAAATTCGTCTTCCACGTAAAGCAGGACGGGTGCCGCCGGATCGCTGGCCATAGGTTGCATTGCTTCCTCTGAGAGCCACGTGCGCTAAGGTAGGTCGTGCTCGTCAACGCTCAGCAAGTGCAAATGTGCCGGTGCGGTATTGTGAATTATCGCAACGAACGCTCCGGGATGCGCGTCACTCCGTCGTCGTATCAATCCGAGATGGCGTGAAGGCGCCTTTCTGTCGTCTTGCCATCGAGCAATGGCTGCTTGCGGCGTGAAGCATCTCGCCGTCGGCCCGACAGGCTCAGGAACGACGGGTGGGTGCTCAGCGCCCCCAAGTTGGAACACCCCAGCCCAACCGTTCTGCACTTGCCCCGCGCGCCGCCGGCCCAGCCGCTATAGCCCTGAGCCTCTCGGCAATCAGGACACCGCCCGTGCTGCGCTTCGATGGACGCACCGCTATCGTTACGGGGGCAGGGGGCAACCCCGGCCTCGGCCGCGCGCATGCGATGCTGCTTGCCGCACGCGGGGCCACCGTCGTGATCAACGATATCGGCTTCGATCCGGAGGCGAGCGGGTTCGCCGGCTCGGCCAGCGCCGAGGCCGTCGCCGATGAGATCAACGCTGCCGGCGGACGGGCCATCGCCAGTACCGCGTCGGTGGCCTCGCCGGAGGGCGCCGCCGCGATCGTCGAGGCGGCGCTCGATG
>CAJCHR010000134.1 GCA_903970225.1 Actinobacteria bacterium 21-64-8
GGCTCGAGGGCTGGCTGGCCGAGCGGTTCCGCCAGCATCGCGGCAACGCCGACGTCGTGCGCCAGGACCTGGCGCGCGAGCACGGCATCGCAGTGTCGCTGCGCACGGTCGCGCGGGCGGTGACGCCGCTGCGCCAGGCGCTGCGGGCCGAGGGACGGGCGACGGTGCGGTTCGAGACGCCGCCGGGCCGCCAGCTGCAGATCGACTTCGGCGAGACACGCGTGCCGATCGGCGCCGAATGCTTGCGGGTGTACCTGTTCGTGGCGACCCTGGGTACCCATCCGCCGAGGGCCGCCTTGTGGGCGGGTCGCTGATCGGCGATGAGGTTACAGAGGCTCCAGTGGAGTTCCTCTGGGGGCTCTGGTATCGCTCGGAGGAATGATCGAACTTGTTGCTTTGGGGGTCGCCGTCGGACGCGATTTCACAGACCATGAGGACGCGCCGGCGCACCGCGGGCCGCTAGGCGGCATGCTTCGGCGAGGCAATACTTGAGTCGGCTGCTGACGCGCCCGATCGAAACTCGTCTTTACAAACACTGACCAAACTTTGCGTGTCTCATGCGTCCGCGTGCCGCAGAGTCCGCTCCCGATGTCCCTGGGGTCCTGGGTCCTGGGGGTGACTTTGCCCATATCTAGCTGAGACCGTGAAGCGATGCCGAGCGCCTGCGGCGAACATCGGACCGAGCCGCGAGCCAAGGCGCTACGGCTCGATCTGGGATGGTAAGACTCATGTCGGGACACCGGGTTCAGGCCGCCGATTTCCTCGGCGGTGGCGGCGAGATGGGCAAATTAATTGCCTCGATGGATTGGGCGAAGACCCCGCTCGGCCCGATCGCATCCTGGCCCCAAAGCCTGCGATCCACCGTGAGCCTCTGCCTGGCCTCGAACTTTCCGATCTCGTTGATCTGGGGGCCCCAGCACATCCAGCTCTACAACGACGGCTATTGGCCGATCTGCGGCGGCAAACATCCGACGTCGATGGGCCAGGACTTCACCACCTGCTGGGCGTCGGCGTGGCCCGTGATCGGCAGTGCTTTCGAGCGTGCCCTCGCGGGCGAGGCATCGTACCTCGAGAATCAGCGCATTTTCGTGGATCGGAACGGCTACCTCGAGGAGACCTTCTTCACGTTTTCGTTCAGCCCGATCCGTGACGAGACCGGCGGCGTCGGCGGCCTGTTCCATCCGGTGACCGAGCAGACCGGCAAGATGCTGAGCGAGCGGCGCACTCGCACGCTGCGCGATCTCAGCGCGCGCATCGGAGAAGCAAAGACGATCGATGACGTGTTCGCGCTCGCGGCGCAGACGCTGGCGGAATTCGCCCTCGATCTGCCGTTCGTCCTGATCTATCGTATCGAACCCGACGAGAGGACCGCGCGGCTCACGGCTTGCTGCGGCTTGGCGCGTGGGACCCCGGCAAGCTTGGACCGCGTCGACCTTCGAGGCGCGTCGTCACCCTGGCCATTTGCCCAGTTGATGACGTCGCCTTCGTCGGTTCAACTCGACGAGCTGGAGCGCCGGTTCGGGGGGCTGTCCTGCGGGCCTTATCCCGAGGCCCCGAAGACGGCCATCTTGCTGCCTATCACCATGCCGGGATCGGGACGACCCGGTGCGATCGTGGTGGCAGGCGTCAGCCCCCGACTGTCCTTGACCGAAGATTACCGCGGGTTCCTCGACCTGCTCGGTGCCACCGTGGCGGGCGCCGTCAACAGCGCGTGGGCGCGCGAAGAGGATCGTCGGCGCGCCGACGCCCTGGCCGAGCTCGATCGCGCGAAGACGGCATTTTTTAGCAATGTCAGCCACGAGTTTCGTACGCCCCTGACCCTGATGCTGGCGCCGATCGAAGACGCGCTCGACGATTCCGGATCCAGCCTGCCGCCGGCGCAGCGGGCCCGCCTGGAGGTCGCGCATCGCAATGCGCAGCGCCTGTTGAAGCTGGTCAATAGCCTGCTCGATTTCTCGCGGATCGAAGCCGGACGCGCGAACGCGCACTACCAGGCGACGGATCTCGCGGCGTTGACGGCCGAGCTCGCCAGCAACTTCCGATCGGCCTGCGAGAAGGGCGGCTTGCAGCTCGTCGTCGATTGCTCCCCGCTCGCCGAGCCGGTCCAAGTGGACCGCGACATGTGGGAGAAGATCGTCCTCAACCTGGTTTCGAACGCCTTCAAGTTCACCTTCGAAGGCGAGATCGCGGTCACCTTGCGGGCGCTCGACGGAGGCGGTGCCGAGCTGGCGGTACGCGACACCGGGATCGGCATTTCCGAGCAAGAGCTGCCGCGCCTGTTCGAGCGCTTCCACCGCGTCGAGGGCGCCCGCGGCCGTACGCACGAGGGCACCGGAATCGGTCTCGCGCTGGTGCAGGAGCTGGCGAAGCTGCACGACGGCACGTTGAGCGTCGAGAGCGCGGTGGGCCGGGGCAGCGTCTTCCGTGTGGCGATCCCCGGCCGCCGGCCGAAACAGGGCTCACCTGACCGGCCGGTGCCCATGACCGCGATCGGCGCCGCCGCGTTCGTCGAGGAGGCGTTGCTCTGGTTGCCCGACGACGCGGCGCGCGGCGCATCGACCCGGACCGCGTCCCACGAACCGAGCGACACGGCCACATCTCTGCCGGTGCAACAGGCTCCCGGCACGACCGCGCCGCGTGTCGTCCTGGCCGACGACAATTCCGATATGCGCGCCTACGTCTCCCGTATCCTTGAAGAGGGCGGCTACGAGGTGTGCGCCGTCGCGGACGGCGAGGCCGCGCTCGCCGCGATTCGGCGCGATCCCCAACCGGACCTCGTCCTGTCCGACGTCATGATGCCCCGGCTCGACGGCTTCGGGCTGCTCGCCGCGCTGCGCAGCGATCCGACGATGCACGGGATCTCGGTGATCCTGCTGTCCGCCCGCGCGGGCGAGGAGGCGCGGATCGAGGGGCTGGACGCCGGCGCGGACGATTATATCGTCAAGCCGTTCGGCGCCCACGAGCTCCGGGCACGCGTCGATGGGGCCGTCCGCTTGGCCCGGCTGCGCCGCGACGCTGCCGCGCGCGACCGCGATCTCGGGGCCTACAAAACCCTCATGCAGCATGCGAACGACGCCATTCTGATGCTCGATCCGGACGGCGTGATCCGCGATGCCAACAACGAAGCGAGCGCGCTGCTCGACCGGCCGCACGAGCAGATCGTCGGCCAGGCGCTCACCGCCTTTATCGAGCCCGACCAGATCGCCGATCTTCGGCGGCTGCTCGAGGCGGGCACCATGAAGCTCGGCGAGCTGCGCTTGCGTCGCGACAGCGGGGGCCAGTTGAGCGCTGAGGTTTCGTCGGCGCAGGTCTCGATCGGCGATGACCGGGTCGTGCTGCTCATCGTCCGCGATATCACGGCACGACAGCAGCTCGAGCGCGAGCTGCGGCGGTCCGAGGAACGCTTCCGTATGATCGTCGACGGCGTGCGGACCCACGCCATCTTCATGCTGGATCCCGTCGGCAACGTCGTCACCTGGAGTCCAGGCGCCGAGCGCATCAAGGGATACCGGGCCGAGGAGATCATCGGCGAGAATTTCTCGCGCTTCTACACGCCCGAAGATATGTCCAGCGGTAAACCGCAGCGCGAATTGAAGATCGCCGTCGAGCAAGGCTACTACGAGGAAGAGGGCGTGCGGGTTCGCAAGGACGGCTCGCGCTTCTGGGTAGTCGTCACGATCACGCCGATTTACGATCACACAGCCAGGCTGATCGGTTTCGTGAAGATCACCCGAGACATCACCGAAAGCCGGCGAACCCAGGAGGCCTTGCGGGCCGCCGAAGAGCGCTTCCGCCTGCTGATCGAGGGCGTCAGCGACCATGCGATCTTCATGCTCGACCCGACCGGCGTCATCCTGACCTGGAGCAGCGGCGCCGAACGCATCGATGGCTACGCGTCCGACGAGATCATCGGCCGGCATTATTCGTGCCTGTTCACGCCCGAGAGCGTCGCTGATGGCAAGCCCGCCCAGGAGCTGGAGATCGCCGCGAAGACCGGCAAGGCGGACGTCGAAGGCTGGCGTATTCGCAAAGACGGCTCGCGATTCTGGGCGACCGGTACCCTGGCCGCCTTGTATGACGATCATGGTGAGGTGCAGGGGTTCGCAAAAGTCACCCGGGACCTGACCGCAAAGCGCCGCAATGACGAGTTGCTCCACTCGGTCCTCAATCACACGCTCGACGGCATCATCAGCATCGATGAGCAGGGTACCGTCTCGATGATCAATCGGGCCGGCCAGGAGATTTTCGGCCGCTCCGAGGCAGAGGTCGTCGGGCAGAACGTCAACATTCTGATGCCCGAGCCGTACCACGCGGAGCATGACGGCTATCTCGCGAACTACATGCGGGGCGGTAACGCCAAGATCACCGGCATCGGCCGCGAAGTCCGAGGCTTGCGCAAGGACGGCTCGACCTTCCCGATCGATCTGGCCGTGACGGAGTTCCGGCTCGAAAGCCAGCGATACTTCGTCGGTATCGTGCGAGATATCTCGGAACGCAAGAGGCTAGAGGCTCAGCTTCACCAGTCCCAGAAAATGGACGCGTTTGGCCAACTGGCGGGCGGCGTCGCCCACGACTTCAACAACATCCTGACAGTAATATCCGGCAATAGCGACATGCTGCTGGAAGACGCCGCACTCGCCGACCAAACGCGGGAGATGGGCGATGAAATTCGCGACGCTGCGAAGCGTGCCGCGTCCCTGACTCGGCAACTGCTCGCCTTCAGCCGCCAACAGGTTCTCGAACCCAGAATTCTCGACCTCAACGCGGTCGTCACGAATGCTGAAAAGATGCTGGGCCGGCTGATCGGTGAGGATGTGCGGTTGGTGACAACCTTGCGCCCGACGATCAGCTCGGTGAAGGCCGATCCAGGTCAGCTTGAGCAGGTCATTTTGAATCTTGCGGTGAACGCACGAGATGCGATGCCTCAAGGCGGCAAGCTCACGATAGAAACGAGCGATTTCGAGTTCGACGAGTCCTATACGAGGGCGCATCCGGATGCTCTACCGGGACGTTACGTCATGATGGCGGTAAGCGACACCGGATCTGGCATGACGGCCGACGTGAAGGCCCATCTCTTCGAGCCATTCTTCACCACCAAGGGCGTCGGCAAGGGCACGGGGTTAGGGCTGGCGGTCGTTCACGGTATCGTCAAGCAGAGCGGCGGCACCATCGATGCCTACAGCGAGGTCGGCGTGGGCACTACATTCAAAGTCTATTTACCGGCGGTCGAGCAAGGGCAGGCCGCAACCGCGTCAGACGACGGCGCGGGAATCTCGCCCCGTGGGCCGGGCACCATTCTGCTGGTGGAGGATGAAGACGGCGTTCGAAAGCTCGTAGCCCGTGCACTGAAGGCATTCGGCTACGCGGTTCTGACGGCGTCGGATGGTAAGGCTGCGATCGAGATCATGGAATGCCGGCGTGAGCAGGTTGACCTGCTGGTGACCGACGTCGTGATGCCCGAAATGAGCGGCCGCAGCTTGGCCGAGACCTTGCGAGCAGACGACCCCTCGCTGAAAGTCCTGTTCCTCAGCGGCTACACCGATGATGCGGTCGTGCGGCATGGCGTCCTACAGGCCAACGTAAACTTCCTGCAGAAGCCATTCACGTTGAATGCTTTGGCGAGAAAGGTCCGGGAGATCCTGGACCGCGAGTAGGACGAGTCAAATTCCGCTCGCGTGGTCGCCGTTCGGCGGGATCGAAGAGAGTATCGACGCTATATTCTCCCCGAGGCAGTCATGCGGGCTCCCATAGCCTATCCTTTCCCGACGACGTGCCCGTCGGGCATCAAGGTGATGCCCTCTGGCAAATCCACGGGCTTTCGGCTTCCGATAGACTGCCGGTGCGGCCTCCTCCTACTCGACTTGATGCATCGCTCAAGCCGCGGCAACATCGATGCTCGGCTTCCGCCAGTTCCAGGGCAGGAGCTCATCGAGCTGGTGGACGGGGTGCGCGGCGATGCGTGCCAAGACATCGGCGAGCCAAGCCTGCGGGTCGACGTCGTTGAGCTTACAGGTTTATGCCGCCCGCCGAACTATGCCGAGCGGTTCTGGGAGCAACCCATCGTTGGGCGCATTTGCCCGCCCGTCGAGCGGATAACGCCTCAGTACCACTCGGCATAGTTTGGCTCCTTACAGCGCCTCAAGGAAGGCGAGCAGGGGATCACTCGGGCGGATACGCGTTCGCTTGCCACGCTCGTACGGCTTGAGCTTCGCCAGGGCTGCTTCTTTGAGTTCGATATGGGCATGCGTCTCGATCGATGCTGATTCCGACGCAAGCCGGCCAGGCATTCCGATTTGAAGCCGGCCACTGATTCCGGGATGAAGTCGGCCACCCGTTCCGATCGAAGTCGGCCACCGATTCCGATTTGAAGTCGGCCACCCCCCCGGGGTGACGAGCGCTCTCCCGCATAGGCTTCCCGTCCTCAACCAGGAGGGGAGCAGATGCCAGCGGAGAGAGTATCGATGCGTTGTGTCCGAGAGATCCTTCGCCTGAAGCATGTGTGCGGCGCCAGCGACCGGGCGATCGCACGCAGCACCGGGGTGGCGCGCAGCACGGCGAGCGACTATCTGGCGCGCGCCGCGGCGGCCGGCCTGACCTGGCCGCTGCCGGGGACGCTGACCGATGCGGCGCTCGAGGCGCTGCTGTTCGTCGGCACCGGCATCGCGCCGGGCACACGGCGCAAGACCGAGCCGGACTGGCCGGCGCTCCATCGCGAGCTGCGCCGGCCGGGCGTCACCCTGATGTTGCTCTGGCAAGAGCACCGGGAGCGCGAGCCTGACGGCTACGGCTACTCCCGGTTCTGCGAGCTTTACGGCCGGTGGGAGAGCCGGCTGTCGCCGACGATGCGCCAGGTGCATCCGGCCGGCGAGCGGCTGTTCGTCGACTATGCCGGGCAGACCGTCGAGCTGGTCGACCCCGCCACCGGCGAGATCCGCCAGGCCCAGGTGTTCGTCGCGGTGCTCGGGGCGTCGAGCTACACCTACGCCGAAGCGACCTGGACCCAGACGCTGCCGGACTGGATCGGCGCCCATGTCCGCGCGCTGGCCTTTCTCGGCGGCGTGCCGCGCCAGATCGTGCCCGACAACCTGAAGGCAGGGGTCACCAAGGCGAACTGGTACGAGCCGACGCTCAATCAGACCTACCAGGACTTCGCCGGTCACTACGGCACGGCAATCCTGCCGGCGCGGCCGCGCAAGCCGCGCGATAAGGC
>CAJCHR010000135.1 GCA_903970225.1 Actinobacteria bacterium 21-64-8
TCCACCCCCGCTGCGCGGCGGTCCCCCTCCCCCGTTGGGGGAGGAACGATTGGACCCGCACATCGCCTTGCGGCTCGGCCTGCGCCAGATCGATAGCTTCCCCGAGGCCGCCGCGATCCAGATCGCCACCGCGCGTGCAGAGGGCCCGTTCCGCGATGTCTCAGAACTGCGCGAGCGGGCGGGAATCACGCCCGCGCTGATCGAGAAACTCGCGGCAGGAGACGCCTTCAACTCTCTTCACCTTACCCGTCGTCAGGCCTTGTGGAATGCTCGCAGCCTGATCGCGGCTCCTGATCTGCCACTCTTCGCCGCCGCCAAGGCGCGCGACGAAGGCGCAGAGCGCACCGTCACGCGGCTTCCCGCGATGCCGCTCAGCGAGGAAGTCGTCGCCGATTATCAGACGCAACGCCTGTCGCTCAAAGCCCACCCACTGGCGTTCCTGCGCTCGAGCCTGGGCGACCGCGGGTTCGTGTGCGCGGCCGACCTCAAGGAGCGCAAGTTCCGCTCGGTGGTGCAAGTCGCGGGCGTGGTGCTGATCCGCCAGCGCCCGGGCAGCGCCAAGGGCGTGTGCTTCATCACCATCGAGGACGAGACCGGCGTCGCCAACATCGTCGTCTGGCCGCATCTCAAGGAGAAATACCGCAAGGTCGTCATGGCCGCGCGGCTGATGGAGGTGCGCGGCCGCGTCGAGTACGACGACGACGTGATCCACGTCATTGCCGCGCACATGCACGACGCGACGGACCAGCTTCACCGCCTGTCCGAAGACCTGCTGCCCACCACGATCGCGCGCGCGGACCACTGCAACAACCCACTGCCCACGCGCTGGGGGCCGAAGGATGATCTGCGCGAAGGGAAGGACGATCCTTATCAGAAGGACGGGCCTTTCGCTCCGGTCGAACCGTGGGTGCCGCCGGGGCCAGAAAATCGCACGGCCGGGTTCCATCAGGGCCATCCGCGCGACGTGCGGATCATCCCGAAATCACGCGATTTTCACTGAGAAAGATTACGTCGCCGCGGCACTCGGGACCGGCTGCGGCGCATTGGGCTGACCGACCGCGCGGCCGGTGTCGTCGTGCAAGTGCGGGTCGAACAGCGCGGCGGTGTCGATCAGGTCAAGCGCCTGCTGCACGTCGGCATAGCGCTTGGCATCGTCGATCCAGCTCGACGCCGCGGCAGCGCCGGGAAGGCGCGAAACCTGATCGACCGCGTCTGCGATCTGACCCGAGCCGAGCATCGTCTTGACCCGCGAAAGCCGATCCTGCGGGCGCACCGCGGGACTGGCGTCGCGGTGAATGGTAAACAGGTTCTCAAGTTCGCGCTGCACCCGGGTCAGAGCGGGAACGCTCTGCGGCGCATCGGACAGTTCCGGCGTCAACGCATCGAGCCGGGCTTCGAGCTGGTCGAGCGTCACCGGTTTGGCGGCGAAGGCGATCACGGTATCGACCGAATGTGGCTGCGCATCGCCGAACCGCAACCGGAGTTGATCGGAGATGACACCCAGCGGCAGACCGCGATCCACTGCCCGGCGTGCGGCGAGTCCGATCAGCATCGCCTCGGCGCGGGCGGCGTTGCCTTCTGCCGCGCCGGCTTCGGTATTGATTCGCGAGATACGGTCTTCGAGCAGCGCAAGACGCGTTTCGAGCGTGCCGGTCTGGGGAGCGAACGCGGAAGCCTGCTCGGTACCTGCACCGTGGCGGACGAGCAGGTCCAGATCGCCGTGCCAGACGAGCAGCGCCGCAAAGCCGATGCCGAGCAGGAACGCGACGAACGCGATCAGCACGGCTGACCGTCCCGATCCGCTCCGGCGGGGGGCCACCCGCTGGTGAAACAGGAGATCTTCTTCCATCGGGGGTGTTTTGGCCATTCCTCGCAAGTCCGGCACGATTTGACACAAATCGGCGGCGAGCGCCAGCAAAGCCGGGTCCGATGGCGAGTCGGCGACCCGCAGCGCTGCCCAGCCGTCGCCTGCCGCCGCCGCGATACGCGGAGCCAACGCGGCCAGAGTGAGCAGCGATCGATCGATCTGCTGACGCGCGCATTCGCCCGAGAAATGCCGCGCGGCTTCGGCCGAATGGAGCAGCACCAACGCACCGCCGCTCAGGATCGCCGCGAGCTCGGGCGGAATCGGCAGCGGCTCGCTGGCATAGACCACCCGCTCCTCTATGATCACCCCCGGCGGCGGATCGAGCGAGACGCGCGTCTCGCCGGCGAGCCGGAGTAGGCGCGTGTGTTCCGGTGCGAGTTCGCCGAGCACCTGCTGCAGTCCGCCGCTGCCGGTGGCGACCACGGTCAGGCCCGCATCCTCGGCGGCACGGGCGGTCTCCGCGCCCACCACATAAGCCGGCATGCCCCGGTAATTCCCCAGCGCCGGTCCCGCACAGCGCAGCGCGTTGGCGCTGCCGAGCAGAACCGCGTCGAACGTGCGGGTCAGCGGCGCATCCCATGCGCGCGGCTCGATCCTGAACAGCGCAAAGCCATGCGCATCAAGATCGATCGCCTGCGCGGCAGCCACCGTCGCAGCGCAGCCCGGCTGCGGGCGAATTACGATCACGGGCACCGAAGTCGTCACCCTCCGCTCCCGGTGAAGTGATCCGAAATGGCGCAAGGCGCGCGCGACAGCAGATCGTGAGCAAGCCGCGCCGGCCCCTCCAGGTCATCGGACGCGAACCGCGCCTCGCCGTCGATCCGCTCGGTCCCGTCGGGGCTGAACAGCGCGGCGCGCAGCACGATCTCGCCGCCTTCGATCCGGCTCAGTGCCGCGATCGGGCTGTGGCAGCTGCCGCCCAGCGCGGCGAGCAGCGCACGCTCGGCGGCGAGGCTGACGTGGCTAGGCGCGTGGTCGATCGCTGCAAGCAGCGCGCGGGTGACGGTATCATCGGCGCGGGCCTCGATCGCGATGGCGGCTTGTCCCGGAGCGGGGAGCCATGTGTCGGCATCAAGCGGATGGCCGACGCCATGCTCGCCCAGCCGGTTGAGGCCCGCCGCTGCCAGAAATGTCGCGTCGGCATCGCCCGCTGCCAGTTTCGCCAGCCGTGTCGCGACATTGCCGCGGAACGGCACCACGCTGCAGTCGGGCCGCGCATGGAGCAGCATCGCCGCGCGGCGCGGCGCGCTGGTGCCGATGCGGGCGCCCCGGGGCAACGCGGCGATACTGGCTGCACCCACCAGAACGTCGCGCACGTCTTCGCGCTCCAGCACCGCGGCGATGGCGATTTCGGGCGGGCGCACGGTTTCCACGTCTTTCGCCGAATGCACCGCGAAGTCGATCTCGCCCGCGATCAGCCAGGCGTCGAGTTCCTTGGTCCACAGCGCCTTGCCGCCGATATCGGCCAGCGGGCGGTCCTGGATGCGGTCTCCGCTGGCGATCACCGGCACAAGCTCTATATGCCGCGTCTCCCAGCCGTGCGCCGCGGCGAGCCGGGTGCGGGCCTCTTCGGCCTGCGCCAGCGCGAGCGGCGAGCGGCGGGTGCCGAGCTTGAGGGGACGTGGGGGTGCCAAGGTCGGCGATAACGTTGTCATGGCGGGTTCATGGGACGCGTGTTGCTAGCGAGCAAGGCGCCAGGGGGCCAGCAAAGTTGAGAATCACGCATTCATGACGATAGTCCTCGGCATCGAATCCTCGTGTGACGAGACCGCAGCCGCGCTGGTGACGGACGGACGCGTGATACTCGCGCAGCACATCGCCTCGCAGGACGAAGCGCACCGCCCCTATGGCGGCGTCGTACCCGAGATCGCGGCACGCGCGCATGTCGAGAAGCTGGCGCCGTTGATTGCGGCGACTTTGGCGGATGCGGGCATGACTCTCGATCAGGTCGACGCGATCGCCGCCACGGCGGGGCCGGGACTGATCGGCGGGGTGATGGTCGGCCTCGTGACCGCCAAGGCGCTGGCGATGGCGAGCGACAAGCCATTGCTGGCGATCAACCATCTGGAAGGCCACGCGCTGTCACCGCGGCTCGCCGATGCGACGCTGGAATATCCGTACCTGTTGCTGTTGGTTTCGGGCGGGCATTGCCAGATTTTGCTGGTCGAGGGCGTCGGGCGTTACCGGCGGCTGGCGACCACGATCGACGATGCGCTGGGCGAGGCGTTCGACAAGACCGCCAAGCTGCTGGGGCTGGGATATCCGGGCGGGCCCGCGGTCGAGCGGCTGGCGCGGGAGGGTGATCCCAAGGCGGTGCCGCTGCCGCGCCCGCTTATGGGGAAGCCGGAGCCGCACTTCTCATTCGCGGGGCTCAAGAGCGCGGTGATGCGCGCGGTGGTGGCGATGGAGCCGGGAGAAAATCGCGCGTCCACGCCAGCCCAATATGCGCATGCGCCGCAAGCCGCTCCATACACCAGGGCCGACATCGCCGCCTCGTTCCAGCAAGCCGCGATCGACTGCGTGATCGATCGCACTGCGCGCGCGATTGCCGTGGCAGGGCCAGTGACGGCGCTCGTCGCTGCCGGCGGAGTCGCAGCCAACTCCGCGATCCGCACCGCGCTCGAAGCGCTCGCAGCCAAGCACGACCTGCGCTTCGTCGCGCCGCCGCTGCCGCTATGCACCGACAACGCCGCGATGATCGCCTGGGCGGGAATCGAGCGGCTGGCACTCGGTCAATCGGACCCGCTCGACATCGCCGCGCGGCCGCGCTGGCCGCTTGATGCCGACGCGCCGCCGGTGCGCGGTGCGGGAGTGAAAGCATGACGCCGCAAGTCGGAATCCTGGGCGGCGGCGCCTGGGGCACCGCGCTTGCGCAAGTTGTCGCGAGCGACGGCACGCCGGTGCTGCTCTGGGCGCGCGAGCGCGAGATCGTCACCGAGATCAACGGCTGGAAGACCAACGCGACGTATCTGCCCGGCGCCAGGCTCTCGAACTCGGTACGCGCCACGAACCGGATCACTGACTTGGCCGAACTGCCGGTGCTGCTCGCGGTGGTGCCTGCGCAGTTTCTCGGGCCCGTGCTCGCCAGCCTCCCTGCCGTCCCGCGAGACCTGGTGCTCTGCGCCAAGGGGATCGAGGCTGGCAGCGGGCGGTTGATGACCGAGCTTGCCTCGGACGTGCTGCCCGGCGCCGATATCGCGGTGCTCTCGGGGCCGACGTTCGCGCACGAAGTCGCGGCCGGGCTGCCAACCGCGGTGACGCTCGCGTGCGGCGGGGGGCGGGCGCAATGGGATCGGCTCGCGCCGCTGCTCGCGCGCGCGGCGCTTCGGCCGTATTATTCGGACGATGCGATCGGCGCCGAAATCGGCGGGGCGGTCAAGAACGTGCTCGCGATCGCGTGCGGCGTCGTGGAGGGACTCGGGCTTGGGCAGAACGCGCGCGCTGCGCTGATCGCACGCGGCTATGCCGAGATGCTGCGCTTCGGCCTGTCG
>CAJCHR010000136.1 GCA_903970225.1 Actinobacteria bacterium 21-64-8
CCCGAGCCTGGAAGAGGCCGCGCAGATCTATTGCAACGTCACGGGCACCGCGGTGCCCGACCTCAACTGGTATTTCTCATATAATTTGTTCCGGCTCGCGGGCATCACGCAGGGTATAGCGGGGCGGATCCGCGACGGCACTGCCGCCAACGCCAAGGCCATGGAATCCGCCAAGCGCACCGTGCCGCTGTCCAAGGCGTCGTGGGAATACGCGCAGAAGGCGGGAGCGACCTGAAGCGCGTCGGCGATGCGTCGCGCTTCATAGAGCGTAGCGCGTCCAAAACAAAGATGATCATACGCGGGCTTGACCCGCGTATCCATCGATGTTCAGAATTGTCTTGCCAAGATAATGGATGGCCGGATCAAGCCCGGCCATGACGGGTGGTGGCGATCGCCACGCGAAGCGGGCTCTTACGCTGATGCTCGGCGGCTGGTTCAGATGAAAAGCGCGATCTCGATCGAGGTCGCGCCTTTTTCTTGGGCGCTCACGACCGTGAGCGTCATTGGTGGCTACCCTCGAAGATTACGCCGCCAGTGCGTATCTGCGGCAATGCTCGAGATAAGCCGTCTCATGCGAGGCAACCAGCGAGACGACGCTGCCCCAGAGCCAACTTGGGGCGTCGAGCGATTTACTCCGGGAAGAGGCCAGCGTTCGCAGCCACGCTTTGCGATCGGAGGCATCCATCTGGCGTCCGTGCGCCTTGCCGACGACCATTGCCAGGTATTTGGCGACGTCTTCGGCTTCGTCCCGCGCCATCGAGTCGAAATCGAATTTCAGGTCCTGCGGCAGCAATTCACGGATGAATACCGAACTGCGGCCGAGATCGGCAGCCACCATGCGCTGCCCCAGATTGGGTGACAGATTGCGGGCGCCCTCCACGACGCGTTCGCCGTTCGACCTGGGCATCCGCACGTTCTTGTATCGCGGCGCCGATGCCGTCACCGCTTCCTTGATGTCCATCAAGGCATAGTCGGCTGATTTGCCCGATCCGACCTTCGCCAGTACGGCGTACCGCAGCAGCCCGAGCGAACTGCAGCCTTTCATCCAGTAGGCTGCATCGACGACCTTGACGCGGCAGCCATTGTCGCGCGACTTGAGCCGCTTGGCCAATTCGTGGAGCGCTTCGGTCTCGAACAGCTTCACGATTCGGGTGCGCTCGAGCTCCGATATCTCGAAGAACTTCTTTCCCAGGGGAATGCTGGGCTTGGTATCCTTGATCCGCTCCTGCGCCAGGTGCTTCCAGGTGCGTTGCGCCGACTGCTGCATGACGAGGCGGATCGTCTTGGGCATGTCGCGCATATCATCTTCCGACCGCAGCGCTTCTTCATAACCCTGGATCATGGCCTCCATCATCTCGGCTGCGGTGACGCCGGGCAGATTCGATCCACGGGAAGCCGTCGTGAGCGAAAGCGCCAGACGGATCAGGTCGTGCGACGGATTGCCGATCACGGTCTGGTCGAGGTCGCGGATTTGTACGCTGATCTTGCCGTTGGCATCGGCCAGCGGTCCCAGATTGCCGGCGTGACAGTCACCGCAAATCCATACCGGCGGTCCTTCGGGCAGGCTGCCGCGCCGCTGCGATTCCAGCCACTCGTAGAATTTGACGGTACTTCCTCGGACATAGGCGTGTGCGGAGCGCGCCATCTTCAATGCCTGTTGGGATTTCAGGATGCTCTGACGTTCCGAGTTCTTCGCGCTCATGATGCCCCGTGTTTTCCGGTCACTGTTCCGGGTATGGGAACTTGACAGTTCTGTGAAAGTTCCGCTGCGGTTTCCCGACTGTGAGCGATGACCGGGAATGAATCGGAGCGAAGTCCTCCCGGAACCGGAGCGGTTCTTCACGTGTTGGCTTCCTCTGGAGAGCACGATGGTCGAAAAACCGCCCTGGAAAAAATCAAACCCGAGGAAGAAGGCGGGTAACAAATCGAAGAGACTGACGCCCGCGGAGAAGGCTGCTGCCAAGCGTGCGGCCAAAAAAGCCGGACGCCGCTATCCGAACCTGGTCGACAACATGCGCGTGGCGGCAACCAAGAAGCCAAGCGCGAAAACGCGCTGATCGATCGTGACGTGCGGGAACAATAAGCCGCCTCGACGACTTGATTGGATGAGACCGTCGCCCGCCGTTTAAACCACGGCGCATGTCGCGGATAGCCAAAGGTCATTCCCCGATGACTCGCTGTTCAAACAAGCGCTCGCGCAGATAGCCAAAGGCGACGGTCCCGTCCTCCCTTGCAATGTCGATTCTGAAAAACGGTGGCCTTCGCGCGCGCTGAACCTATACGGCACGTGTGTTGCGACGTGTAGCTCCCGCCGGTTTGGCCATTTTACCCGCAGTGCCTGCGGACTTGCCTGGAGCATGACCTCGAGGCGCGCCTTTTCCCGTCTGTGCCTGAACGGCATTTGCCTGGCCTGAGAAGATGCCGGCCTTGTTTTCGCGCAAGGCGTGTTCGACGCAGCCGCGGATGTGCGACGTCATGATGGCCTGCGCCTTCTTCCAGTCCCTGGCGAGCGCCGCCTCCATCAGAGCTTGATGCTCTCGCGCGGCGATCTCGCCGCGGAAAACCACGGCGATCATCTGGTAGCGCAGATAGCGGTCATAGGCAGCGGCATGCGCCGCGAGAAGCACGTCGGAACCGCAGGCCGAAATCAGCGCGTGGTGGAAATCCCAATCGCACTGCTTCCATTGTTCCTGGTTCTCGCGAAGCCCTTCGAGCATGCGCTTCTCCATCACGCCCAGCTTGTGGTGGGCGGAGACGACGCGGCCTTCCCAATCCAGATCGCCGGCCGCGAACGATTGCTCGATGGCGTGATTTTCAAGTAGCAGGCGCAGCTCGGCAACCTGGCTGAAGTCGGCGCTCGAGATCGCGGCAACCTCGAAACCGCGCTGACCCTCGGCAACGATCAGGCCTTCCGCGCATATTCGATTCAGCAACTCACGCAGCGTCGGGATGGAAGTGCCATAGCTCTCGCTGAGGCGTTCCAGCCTGAGCTTCTGGCCCGGGGCCAGGACACCGGAAATAATGTCGGAACGGATCCGTCGATAGGCGGATTCGCCGACAGTCTCGGTCGTCTGGGTTTTAGTCAGCACCTTCGGCCCCTTGTTCGCCCGAATTGTAGCACATTGCGCCGCCGCGTGCCGCTCAATCCGCAATCCCTGTCCGTTCGGGCTACAGAAGTCCGATCGAAATCCAGGGCACGAAGGCGACCAGCAGCAATCCGATCAGCAGGGCGACGAGATATCCCGCGATCGGCCGCAGCCCTTCGTCCGGATGCACCTTGCTAATGGCGCAAGCCGCATAATACCCCACCCCGAACGGGGGCGCGAACAGTCCGACGCCCATCGCCAGGATGATGACCATCGCATAATGGACTTCGTGCACGCCGACATGCCTGGCGATCGGAAACAGCAGCGGACCGAACAACACGATCGCCGGAATTCCCTCGAGCACGCTGCCAAGCACCACGAAGGCGGCGATCGAGACCAGCAAGAACACGGGCACCCCGCCGGGCAGCTCCGTCATCGTCCTGGCGAGGTCGCGGGAAAAGCCCGATTGCGTCAGTGACCACGCCATGGCGGTGGCGGCGCG
>CAJCHR010000137.1 GCA_903970225.1 Actinobacteria bacterium 21-64-8
TGCTCTTCCGATCTAACCGTGACGATCTCGACAGCGGACGCGACAGACATCAAAAGCAGTTTGCCTCTAACCGGTACGTGTAGCTCGACGACCCTGCCATAACGCCGCGATCGCTGCGCCGACGATTGCTGTGGCCATATCCTTTTGAGAATCCCAGACATCACCCTGCTGGCCGTTATAATCGTCGGCCATTCCGGGTGCGAGAATAATGGTCAATAGCCACTCGAAGATCTCGTAGAGCGCGCTCACTGCCCCGACGAACAAGAATGCCGTCCATAGGCTCGCACGTCGGCCCATCCCGGCATGACGCCGCATCGTCTCGGCAAAGGGCAACACCCACAGCAGTCCGAAGGAAAGATGCACCACCCGATCGTAGCCGTTCCGCGCAAGCCCGAACGAACTGCTGATCGTATGGCCGGTGAGCGCTTTCGCCCAATTGTCATAGGGGACGTTGGAATATGTGTAGCGTCCGCCGAGCGTGTGTAGCAGCCAGAAAACGACGAGCATACCAACCGCCTTGTTCGATAAAGGCCAGCGGGCAAGCAAAAGGGGTGCAGCGAAAATCAGCAATACCGTTGGCACGTGCTGAAGCGGCGCGATCTCCGCGTAAGGCTGGCGGATATTGGCGGAAACGACAGCCACGAAAAGGGTAAGAAGTGCTGCAAGCTGCGCGCGCGGAAGCGTGAGCCATGCGTTGATGTAGCGGGTCATGCGCAAGCGATGGCAGTAGTGGCCACGCATGAATAGACGCTTAGAGCAGGATGGCCGCGATACCGCATAGTCTGTCCCTAACCCGCCGGTCTCGAATCCACCAATTCCGGCTGTTCCCTCTTTCGTCACCCCGGGCTTGACCCGGGGTCCCGCTGCCTTTGGTAAGTGCGGCAAGAAGCGGGATCCCGGGTCAAGCCCGGGGTGACGTGAAATGGGAGCGAATGAACTGGCAGCGCATCAACGAGCAGCGCATGAAATAGCAGCCGCCGCCGGTCAGCGCCGTCCAGCCTCGCAAGGCAGCGCCGACAAGCCCCTAACGCACCGCGTTCGCCGCATCGCTCGCCAGTTTGTCCACCCGCTCGTTCTCCACGTGGCCCGAATGCCCGCGCACCCAGGTCCACTTGATCTTGTGCGGCTTCGCCGCGTCGAGCAGCGCGCGCCACAGTTCGGCGTTGGCGACGGGCTTCTTCGCGGCGTTAACCCAGCCGCTCTTCTGCCAGCCGAAGATCCACTTGGTGATGCCGTCGATCACATAGCGGCTGTCGGTGAACAGTTCGACCTCGCACGGCTCCTTGAGCGCGGCGAGGCCGCGGATCGCGCCGGTCAGTTCCATGCGGTTGTTGGTGGTCGCGCGGTCGGAGCCGGACAGCTCCTTCTCGGTGTCGCCGATGCGCAGGATCGCGCCCCAGCCGCCGGGGCCGGGATTGCCCTTGCACGCGCCGTCGGTGAAAATCGTGACATTCTTCATACTGCAAACACCGATGCATTGGCGGGATCGGCGTAGAACGCCATGCGCCGCGCGAAGGCAAGCGGGTCCTTGCGGGTGACCATCGCATCCGCCGGCGTGTTGGCCCAGTCGAACGCGCGGGTCATCAGGAAGCGCATCCCCGCGCCCTGGCCGAGCACCGGCAGCGCGGCGCGTTCGGCCGGGGTGAGCGGACGCACCGCTTCGTAGCCTTCGATCAGCGCGCGCGAGATCGCGGGATCGAACTGGCGCCCGTCGCTGGAGAAGCACCACGCCGCGTGGGTGACCGCCAGATCGTACGCGGTGATGTCGGCGCAGGCGAAGTAGAAGTCGATCATGCCGGTGACGGTGTCGCCCATCATCAGCACGTTGTCGGGGAACAGATCGGCGTGGATCACTTGCGCAGGGAGCCCGCGTGGCCATTCGCGTGCGAGCCGGTCGAGGCCTTCGGCGACGAACGCGCCGAGGCCCGGTTCGATCGTATCGAGGCCGTCCGCACCGCATGCATCGGCAAGTTCGCGCCAGCCGGCAGGGCCGAGCCCGTTGGCGCGGGTCATCGGAAAATCGGCAGCGGCGAGGTGAAGCTGCGCCAGTGCGCCGCCGACCGCGCGGGCCTGGCCCGCGGTCGGCTCGCCTACCGAAAGGCCGGGAAGGAATTCGATCAGCGCGATCGCCTTCCCGTCGTGATGACGGAACGCCCGCCCCTCGCGGTCGTGAATCGTGCGCGGCACCGGGCAGTGGCGATCGGCGAGATGATCGAGCAGGCCCAGGAAGAACGGCAAGTCCGCGATCTCGATGCGCCGTTCGTACATCGTCAGGATGAACCGCTTGCCCGCTCCGTCGGCGCCTGTGGTTTCGAGCAGCCAGTTGCTGTTGGAAACGCCTTCGGCGATGCCCTTCGCGGAGACCAGCGTGCCGATATCGTACGCGGCGACGATGAGGCCAAGCGCCTCGGCGTCCAGATTGGTGTAAACGGCCATGTCGGGGTCAGGCGGGGAGCAGGCGCAACAATGTGCGCAGGTTCATTCGGCGTCGTGGAGTGTGACAGGGGGCGTTCATCGGCGAGCCTCTAGCGCTTTGCGCCAAGCGCCGCTAGGGCGCGGGGATGACCATGATCGCTCGCCGTTTCGCAGCCACCTGCCTTCTCGCGGCGGGCGTCGTCGCCCTCTCGGGCTGTAAGCACGGGGGCGGCGATATCGTCGTCGACGAGGGTGTGGGAATCACCGCCGTGCGCTCGCATTGCCCGGCTGTCGGCATTCCCGACTACACCGGCGACATCACGCTGTTCAGCACACCCGGCGCCAACACCGCCGATGCGATCGACGTGACTGCGACGATGACCAACGTGCGCAGCCAGTGCGACGAACAGGGCGAGGGCGCGGTGCGCGCCAACGTCAGCTTCGACGTGCTCGCGCGCCGCAGCGACACGCATGGCGCGCGGCAGGTGACGTTGCCCTGGTTCATCACCGTGCTTCGCGGCGGGTCGGCGGTTGTCACCAAGCGCATCGGCAGCGTCACGGTGTCCTTCGCCGACGGCCAGGACCGTGCGCAAGGCAAAGGACAGGGTTTCGCGTCGATCGACCGCGCCGCCGCCACGCTGCCGGCCGACGTGCGCAACAAGATCACCCAAAAGCGCAAGTCGGGCGAAGCCGAAGCCTCGACCGATCCGCTCGCCGATCCGCAGGTCAAGGCCGCGGTCGTCTCCGCGACGTTCGAGGTGCTGACCGGTTTCCAGCTCGACGAAAAGCAGATCACGTACAACGCCACGCGTTGAGGGTTCGTTGGAGCCGTTTTGCCCCTAACCGAAGGTGAAGCTAAACGCCTCCGCGCCCGGATCGAGGAATTCGATTTCGAACGTGTGATCGGTGACCGCGCCCTTGAGCCGGACCAACTGGTACAGCCGCTGGCTATCGATCGTCCCGTTGCCTTGCGCATCGCTGTCAGAACCGTGATCCGCGCCTGGCGCCTTGCCGTCGATGGTGATGCGGTAGCGGACCGGATGGCCGCCGGCGCCCGGGCCGAGCACCAGATGCAGATCCCGCGCGTGGAAGCGGTAGAGGATGCGGCCCCCAGCCTCGTTCAGTGTCGCGTGCTCCGCGGTCACGGTCCAGCGGCCCGCCAGTCCCCAATCGTCGAGCGCAATCGGAGCGGCAGTGTAGCGCGCCGGCGCGCCGTGAACCGCGGCGGGCCTGGACACCGAATGCGCGGCCTTAGCATAGCCGATATAGGTCTCGGGCGAGCGTGAACCCGCGCCGGCGGCCGCCAGCGCACCCTGGCCGTCATCACCCGTGATGGGGCCGGTGAACGACTTGCCCGGATGCGCCTCGGCCAGCAGTTGCTGGATGATCCGTTCGGACCCGGCGTAGTCACCCTCGCCGAAATGGCGGTGGCGCACGCGGCCTTGCGCATCGATGAAATAGTGCGCGGGCCAGTATTCGTTTAGGAACGCGCGCCAGATCGTCCGGTCGTTGTCGATCGCGACCGGATAATCGATGCCGAGATCGTGGACTGCCTTGCGGACGTTGTCCGGGTCCTTCTCGAACGCGAACTCGGGGGTGTGGACGCCGATCACCACCAGCCCGTCGGCGCGGTATTTGTCGGCCCAGGCTTTCACGTACGGTAGCGCGCGCAGGCAGTTGATGCAGCTGTAGGTCCAGAAATCGATCAGCACGACTTTGCCCCTGAGCGACTGCGGGGTCAGCGGCGGCGAATTGATCCAGCCCGCCGCACCGGCGAGGGACGGCATCGGGCCCTGGTCGTCGAGATACTTGCTTTCGGCTTTGGGTTTCGCCGCCGTCTGGAAACGATCGAGCAGCGCCTGCTCGACGCCGTTCGTTCCCGCCAGCGAAGCCTTCGACAGGAACCCCGTATCGACGCCAAGCGCGATCACCGCGACTGCGGCCAGCACGAAAACGCCGACGATGCGGCGGACCCATTCGCCCACGCCCAGCGAGCTTTTCATCGCCTCGAACAGCCGGCCGCCGATCAGCAGCACCGCGCCGAGCGAGGTCGCCGCGCCCAGCGCGTAAGCCAGCAGCAAGAGGCTCGTCCCGATGCTCGCACCCTGCAGCGCGGCGCCGGTCAGGACGAGGCCCAGGATCGGGCCCGCGCACGGCGCCCATAGCAGTCCGGTCGCGATGCCGAGCAGCAGCGACGGCCACAGACCCGATCCTTGCGCGTCGGCCTGCTCTGATAGGCGCGAGCCGATGCCGACCAACGGGCGCATCACCCTGTCGGCAAGCGCGGGAAACACGAGCGTCAGCCCGAACAGCGCCAGCACCACCAGAGCCGCGGTGCGGCCGTATTGGTTGGCGTCCACCGCCCAGCCGCCGCCCACCGCGGCAAGGCTCGCAATCGCCATGAACATCAGGGCCATCCCGACCAGCATCGGCAGCGCGTTGGTCAGGAACGGCCGGCCGGCGCGCGCGAACACGAACGGCAGCACCGGCAGGATGCACGGGCTGATGATGGTGAGGGCGCCGCCGAGATAGGCGAGGAGCAGAAGGAGCAAAGCCGGATCCATGAAATGAGAGAAGTGCGCTCTCTATATACGCGCGTCCGCCGCGTTCGGTTACGCCTGCCGGGATGTCCCGTCGATGGCTGCGACGATGCGCGCGCGTGCGGCTGCGGCGATCGTCTTGCGTGAGGCGCATTCGGCTTCGGTCAGCTGCGCGAGCAGATGTACGCGCGCAGCGAGGGGGCGTGAACGGGCGAGAATGCGCAGGACGTTGGTGTGCCCGCGCTCGGAACCGAACCAGGCGATGTCCCGTGCCTCAGACCCGTAGTCGATCCAGATGGGCTGGATCGCGAGACGCGGCGGCGACGGCTCGACGGCCGCGAGCAGCGAGGAAAGGAACGGACGGAGTTCGCCGTCGCCGGTGCCGCCCTCCGGAAAGACGGTGAGCACCGGGTTGGCGGCGAGCGCCTCGCGCATCTGGCCAACTTGTCCGGCCACACGCAGCCGCTCGTCGCGCGCGATGAACACCGTGCGGTTCAGCCCGCAAAGCCAGCGCAATTGTGGCTGCGCCGCGAGGCTGTCGCGCGCGACGAACACCGTGCCGGTCGCCGCGCCGAGCACGAGGATGTCGAGCCAGCTCAGGTGATTGGGCAGCAGCAACCGAGGCGCGGACGCCGGAGTGCCGGTGCTGGACAGCCGCACGCCGATGATACGCAGTGCGCCCGCAAAGAACCGCCTCGGCCAGCGGCCGCGCCAGCGCGGCGAAGGCCACGCGTAAAACCCGGTCACGCACACCACCAGCCATGCCGCCAGTGCCAGCAGGCGTGCGCCGATCCTGAGATAAGTCATGATGTCAGAGACTTGCCATGCGCCGCAGAGCGCATCGTCAATCCGACTTCAGCTCTCGTTACGGCTGGACAGACCCGACTTGGAATCGAGCTTCACGCCGTACAGTTCCATCCGGTGATCGACGAGGCGAAAGCCCAGCCGCTCGGCGATCTGACGCTGCAGCGACTCGAGTTCGGGATCGACGAATTCGACGACTTTGCCGCTTTCGACGTCGATCATGTGATCGTGATGCGCTTCGGGCGCGGCTTCATAGCGCGAGCGGCCATCGCCGAAGTCGTGTCGATCGAGGATGCCGGCTTCTTCGAACAGACGGACGGTTCGGTAAACCGTGGCAATCGAGATGCCCGGATCGATCGCGACTGCGCGGGTATGCAGTTTCTCGACATCGGGATGATCGACGCTGTCCGACAGGACCCTGGCGATCACGCGCCGTTGCTCGGTGATACGCAGGCCGCGCTGGGCGCAAAGAGCTTCTAGATCGATCTGTTGCACATCAAGCCTGTGTTGCCGGAGCGGCCATCCGGCCCGCGCCCATTATGTAAACGTGCGCAGGCCTTCCGGCAACGGTCTCTGACGGATTAGGCCGGTTATTACGCAGCCTTGGGCCGGCGTCCGCGACGCGCACCAGGCTTGCGACCAAGGCCGATGCTCTTGGCAAGCTCGCGACGCTTTTCGGCGTAATTCGGCGCAACCATGGGGTAATCGGCCGGCAGGTTCCAGCGCTGGCGATACTGATCGGGCGTCAAGTTGTAGTGCGTCATCAGGTGACGCTTCAACATCTTGAGCTTCTTGCCATCTTCCAGGCAGACGATGAAATCGGGCTTGACCGACGAACGGATCGAAACCGCAGGCTCGGGCAGTTCTTCGACGACCGGTACCACCTGGCCAAGGCTGGCGAGCGCACCATACACATTGGTAATCAATGTGGAGAGGTCGTCCACAGAAACGCCATTGTTGCTCACGTGAGCGGCGACGATATCTGAGGTTAAGGTGATTAATGTTTCATTCATATCATTCTCGATCACGCTCATGGCAGCACCTCCTATTATTAGGCGACCTTGTTTTGGACTAGTTACCGCCAACGTTGTGGCGGTAACCGGGCGTATTAGCCGTTTTTCTCCGCAGCACAAGTTGGTTCGCAGCCAAAGCGGTGGATTTCTTCCGCTAATTTGCACACAATCCAATGATCCGCACTAGATAAGCCCAAGCGCGAAGGTGATTGCATCGACGCGGTTGCCATCGGCAGTCTTATAATAGTGTGGCCGCTCCCCGATCGGAACAAAGCCCAGCCTGCGATAGAGCGCTTCGGCGGGATTGCCGCGCCGCATTTCAAGCAACAACTGCCGCGCACCTCTCGCGCGGGCGGCATCAACCAGCGTGCGCAGCATTGTCATGCCGAGACCCGTGCGCCGTGCTTCGGGAGCGACTGCGATCAGCAACAGTTCTTCTTCTTCGAAGCCCGTGCGCGACAGTGTGAAGCCGAGCGCTGGTTCGCCTTCCGCCGGCGGCGCGCCGTTACTGTCGGTGAGGATGTAATGGCACCGGCCGAACGATAGCGCGTCGGTCAGTTGCCGTCGGTTCCAGGCCTCGCCGTATTGCGGCGGAAAGGCGCGCTCCATCACCGCCATGATCCGGTCGACATCGTCCATCGGAAGCGCGGTCATTGCGGCCCCGGTGCGTAAGGACGCGCATCGGGCGCACGGCCGTACAGCGGCGCGACCTCGATCTTCAGAGTATCGGGCGAAAGCAGCGCGAACGCGCGCGCATCGGGTTCGATCGGAAGGGCCGTCCCGAACCCGCGCATTCCCACCGCTGCCTCGGCCTGGTTGCCGGCGATCGCCTCCGGGCCGAGCGCCGCGATTGCGGCTTCGGGCAAGAGCGAGGCGAGGGGGG
>CAJCHR010000138.1 GCA_903970225.1 Actinobacteria bacterium 21-64-8
ATGGTGGCGATCAGTACGACGAGCAGTATGGCCGGAGCAACAAGTACTTTCCCGCAGAGCACTTCCCGCTATTGGTGTGTTGCGAATCTGCCGACCACGCCGCTGGGCTCGGTGGACCGTCCGGCACTGCCGTGCGCGTTCGCGCTCGGTTCCGGCGCCCGGTTCGTGGCGCGTGGCTTCGATGTCTCGAAGGAACTGCCGAACGTGCTCAAGGCGGCGTACCGCCACAAGGGCGCGGCGTTCGTCGAGATCTTTCAGAACTGCGTCGTCTACAACAAGGACGTGTTCGAAGCCTTTGCCGCGCCCAAGGGCGCCGACGCGCAGCAGCTGTGGCTCAAGGACGGCGAGCCGATGCTGTTCGGCTCGGAGAAGTCCGGCGGTATCAAGGGCATCGCGCTCGATGCCGAGAAGCTGACGCTCAAGGTGGTGGATGTCGTCGACGGTGATTGGCAGGCGGCGGGCGTGCTGGTGCACGACGTCACCAACCGCTCGGTCGCGCACATGCTGGTCGAGGCGCCGTTCGGCCCGTTCCCGATGGCGCTCGGCGTGATCTACGACGATCCGCGCCCGACATACGAAGAGGCGGTGCTGGGCCAGGACGCGAAGGCGAACGCGGGCAAGAGCGCGAACCTGGCCAAGTTGCTGGCCAAGGGCCAGACCTGGACCGTCGCGGCGCACGATCAGGGGCCTTTGAGCGGAGTCTGATCACCGACCTGCTCGGCCGCGACCGTTGCCGGCCGGTCGAGCAGTGCGGATGCGAGGAATGCCCAGCCCGCGCCGCCGAGCCAGCCGGCGGCGACGTCGGTGGGCCAGTGCACGCCCAGCCACACCCGCGTCCAGGCGATCGCCAGGCTGGTGACCACGGCGCAGGCGATGATCGTCACGCGCACGCTCTCGCGCCGGCTGATCGCGGCGAACGCCAGCGCGATCGCGATGTAGACAACCGCGGAATTGAAGCTGTGCCCGCTGGGGAAGCTCGTGCCGCCTGCTTCGGTGAGGTGCGGCGCGATCTCGGGGCGCGGGCGACCGACGCTGAGCTTGATCGCCTCGTCGACCAGCCAGCCGCCGACGATCGTCAGGCCGAGCAGCACCGCCTCGCGCCGCAGCCGCACGAACAACAGCGAGCAGATCGCCGCGATCGCGAACAGGTTGCGCAGCAGCACGCCGCCCAGCGCGGTGAAATCGCGAACGCCTTCGAGCAGCCACGAGGGCCCGAGCGGCCTCAGGTCGCGGGCGCGCCAGAACAGCAGGCCAGCGCGATCGATCGTCTCGGCCCGGTCGGTCTCGATCAGCCAGGTGATCGTCGCAAACCCGATCCAGCACAGCGCCGCGACCGCGAGCGCCTTCCGCGGATCGATGCGCCAGCCGTGCGCCGGCAGGACGATGGTTTGGACAGGCGACGTCATGGCTGGCGGAACCCCCGGGTTTGGGCCACGTTCCCGCTACCATGTCATCCCCTCAGATTGTCTGGCTGCGCCGCGATTTGCGCCTCGCCGACCAGCCCGCGTTCCATGCCGCCGCGAGCGCCGGGCCGGTCATCCCGGTTTACGTGCTCGACGATGCCACCGCGGGGAATCGCAAACTGGGCGGCGCATCGCGCTGGTGGCTGCACGGCAGTCTCGCCGCGCTCGCCCGGGATCTGGAGACACACGGCTCGCGGCTGATCCTGCGGCGCGGAGACTCGGCGGCGGAAATCGCCAAGCTGGCCAAGGAGACCGGCGCCGACACCGTCCATGCGCTCCGCCATTACGAGCCGTGGTGGCGCAAGGCCGAGGAGGCGCTCGCCAGGACGATCGATCTCCATCTGTACGACGGCAATTACCTGATGCCGCCGGGCGCGGTGCTCGGCACGTCGGGCAATCCGCTGCGCATCTACACGCCGTTCGCGCGCGCGCTGATGCGGGCGCTTCATCCCTCCGATCCGCTGCCCGCGCCCAAGCTCTCCGGCCCGAAGCATTGGCCGGGGTCCGACGATCTTGCCGACTGGGCGCTGCTCCCGAGCAAGCCCGACTGGGCCGGCGGCATGCGCGAGGCGTGGGAGCCGGGGGAGGGGGCGGCGTACGACGCGCTGGCGGCATTCCTCGATCATGCGGACAAGTACGAGGCGCAGCGCAATCTTCCCTCGATCGAGGGGAGTTCGCGCCTCTCGCCGCGCCTGCATTGGGGCGAGATTTCGCCGCGACAGGTCTGGCACGCGCTCGAAGGCAAACGCGGCGTGGGCGCCGACACCTTTCGCGGCGAGGTCATCTGGCGCGACTTCGCGCAGAACCTGATCGCGCAGTTTCCGGACTATCCCGAGGAGAGCTACCGCGAACCGTTCCGCGCATTCCCGTGGCGCGATCCCGAGCAGGACAAGGCCGCAGCCGCCGACCTCGCGGCCTGGCAGCAGGGCCGCACCGGTTATCCGATCGTCGATGCCGGCATGCGCCAGCTGTGGACCACGGGCTGGATGCACAACCGCGTGCGGATGATCGCCGCGAGTTTCCTGATAAAACACCTGCTGATCGACTGGCGGCTGGGTGAGCGGTGGTTCTGGGACACGCTGGTCGATGCCGATTACGGCAACAACGCCGTGAACTGGCAGTGGGTCGCGGGAAGCGGCGTCGATTCGAGCCAGTTCACCCGGATCATGGCGCCGCTGACCCAGTCGCCCAAGTTCGACGCGGCCGGCTATATCCGCGAATGGGTGCCCGAACTCGCCGAACTGTCCGACTCCGAAATCCACGATCCGGCCGACCTGCTGCGGCCGAGGAACTATCCGGCGAAGCTGATCGGGCACCAGGAAGCCCGCGAGCGCGCGCTCGAGGCGTATCGCCGGATTCGCTGACGCGCCGGGCTCACGGCGTTCTGCCGTGTGTTTCGTTGGTGATCACCGCGGCGGTAGCACACAGCCGCTGCGCATAAAGACCGATATCGCGCGCGCTGAGGTCGCTCGGCAGCCCGCTCAGCACCAGTTGCAGCGCGGCCGCGCCCGTTGGCGCAAACACCGGTGCTGAGATGTAGCTGATCCCCGCATCGCCGGCGTCGGCGGGATCGATCAACTGGATTTCCGCAGGCGTCAGGTGTGCGATCAGCGCGGATACCCGCTCCCAGTAGCTCCCGTCGCGAACCTTATCGTCGGCAAGCGTCATGCCGCGGCGGGCGGCGCGCGAATGCGGACCGTGCGCCGCGATCGCGAACCCGCGGCGCCGGACCAGCGCAAGCGTTTCGAGCAGGTATTCGCGCATCGCTTCGGTCAGATGCGCGGCCGCCTTACGCAGATAGTCGCGGATCGCCGCCTCTCCGCTCCACGCCACCAGGCACAGGCCCGTCGGCGGAACCAGTGGACGTCGCTCGCCGACGCGGGTGAGCCCGAGGTGCGACTGCGCGGTGCCTTCCTTGGCGAGAACCAGCAATTCATCGTCGACCACGGCATTGGCGGTGCACTGGACGCCGAGTTCGAGCGCGAGGCGCGCGATCTCGCGCCGCGCGATGTCGATGCCGCGATGCTTCTCGATCGCCGCCTGCCCGATCGCCACCAGCGCGACTCCCAGCGAATAGGTCCGGTGCTTCTCGTTGCGTGCAAGGAAGTGTGAACCCGCCAGCGTCGTCAGGATACGGTGCGCGGAGCCGTTGCTGAGCCCGACGTGCCGCGCGATCTCGGCGAGCGTGAACGCCTCGGTCGGGTGCGCGGCGAGGAAATTGAGCACGGCGGTGACGCGGCTGGTCGGGTTGGAGGGATCGGGCAAACCTGTGAGTCCTTCACTCATCGCCGCAGCGGTTGACAGGGCCCGGTCCGACAATCACAGTTTTCCAGAAATCACAATCTCTATTCCAATATTGGAATAATTTGGAGTGTTTGTATGAGCGACGTCGTCGGAAGTCTCGAAGCCGCCAACAGCCCAACTGGCGCGGTGGAGAAGCACCGCGCGGCGATCTCGGGCAGCGACGATGGTGCGGGGCAGGCACCCAAGCTGAAGCGCCACCCCGAGGCCGATCTGCGCGGCAAAGTCGTGATCATCACCGGCGCCAGCCGCGGCGTGGGCAAGCAGGCGGCGCTCGATTTCGCGCGGCGCGGTGCCAACGTCGTGCTCGCCGCGCGCACGGTCGAGCCCGATCCGACGGTGCCGGGTACGATCGGCGAGACTCTCAAGCAGATCGAGGATCTGGGCGGTCAGGCCATCGCGGTCGCCACCGATCTTGCGAAGGAGGAAGATCTCAAGGCGCTGGTGAACGCCGCGACCTCGCGGTTCGGCGGGGTCGATATCCTCGTCAACAACGCCGCCGCCACGCAAGGCGAGATCTGGGGCAAGTCATTCCTCGAGCTGACCCGGGAGGAATGGGAATACCAGTTCGCGGTCAACACACACGCGCCGTTCACGCTGACCCAGCTGGTCGTCCCGATCATGGCGGCGCGCGGCGGCGGGCGGATCGTCAACCTTTCGACCGGTAGCGGCGAGGTGTTCCGGCAGGCCGAGGAGCCGACCAAGCTCAATGCCGTGGGCGGCTTCAGCTTGGCGGTGCCGGGCTATTATTCCAGCAAGCGCGCGCTCGACCGGTTCAGCAACTGCATGGCGCCCGAATTTCACGAGCAGAACATCGCGATCATCAGCCTGCACCCCGGGCTGGTGGCAACCGAACTGGTCGCGATCCGGGTCAGGGAGAAGGGGCTCGATCCGACCGTGGCAGTGCCGATGACCGTGCCCGCGCGGATGATCGTGTATTTCTCGGCTTGCGAAGACCCGTGGGAATACACCGGACGGCTGTTCTGGGCCGAGCGCGAGATGGCCGAGATGGGCATCGAACTCGACGAGGAGCTGGATCAGGAGACGGCGCATGCCGCGCATTGAGCCGATCCCCTGGGACGAGATGCCGCCCGCGCAGCGCGCGATGGCCGAGGCGGGAATGGCCTCGGGCGCGTTCCGGATCGCGCTGCCGCTGCAGGTGCTCGCCTATTCACACCACGATGACGTTCCCGATGACGGCGATCGCCATCCCAACTTCCCGCGCCATCTGTTGAACGGCAAGCTGCTCGAGC
>CAJCHR010000139.1 GCA_903970225.1 Actinobacteria bacterium 21-64-8
TTGCCGCCGCCACCTGGTCGCTGACCGACGCGGAGATCGCACAGCTCGACGAGGCCAGCGCGCTGCCGCCGATCTATCCTTACGACATGCACGTCAATTACCAGGCCGAGCGAAACCCGCGCGCGGCGTTGCAGCCGCCGATTCCGACTTGATGCAGTTCCGCACCAAGGAGGAGCAGGTCGCCGATTTCCTGCGCGAGGGGATCATCGCGGGCCGCTATCCGCGCGGTACGCGGCTGAAACAGCAGGAGATCGCCGACCTGCTCAAGACCAGCATCACCCCGGTGCGCGAGGCGCTCAAGCTGCTCGCCGCCGAGGGGTATGTCCTGGGCGATTCGTATCGCGGCGCGATAGTCGCTCCGTTCGACATCGCCTCGTCGAACGAGACGCTGAGCTTGCGCGTCCTGCTCGAGACGCAGCTGGTGCGCGGCGCGGTCGAGCATGCCACCGCAGGCGACATCGGCGAATTGCGCACGCTTGCCGCCGAATTCGCGAGTGCTTTTGCAGCAGGTGACAACGAGCGCGCTCGCGCCGCGAATTACCGCTTCCACCACCGCATGTTCGAGATCGCAGCGATGCCGCAGACGCTGCATTTCGTGCAGATCCTGTGGGCGCGCTATCCGTTCGACCTGATCAACGGCCTTGCGGGCCGCGTCAGCCGCGCCGCCGACGAGCACGACATGATGATCGCGGCGATGATCGCCGGCGACGGCTCCGCCGCCATGCTGGCGACACGCGAACACATCGAGGCCGGCTGGTTCGAACTCAAGCGCGCGCTCGCCGCGGGTGAAGTGGCGCTGCCGTTTGCTTCGGAGATCGCTGCCGCATGAACGCGAATTCGGGCGCGCGGCCTTCGACAGGCTCAGGCTGAGCGGTCCTCTGCAACGCCGCATAATACTCCGCTCAGGCTGACCCTGTCGAAGCCCGCGCGCGACCTCGCCACACTAACCCGCTCGCTTGACCCTCGGGGATAATGCATTATGCACTATTCTTGAAAGTGGCCACCGGCCGCAGCAGGAGCTTCATACGATGGCCACCGAACTCGATAGCGACGTCGGGCACGCCCCCGCAGAGGGCAAGATCACGCCCGAGGCGATTCGGGCGGCGGAGAACATGGTCGGCATGCAGCTGCGCCCCGAGGGTCCGTATCTGCAGGACGCGACCGAGGACACGATCCGCAACTTCTGCAACGGCATCGGCGATCTCAATCCGCTGTATCGCGACCTCGAAGTCGGCCGGCTGACTCGCCACGGCTCGATCCTTGCGCACCCGAACTTTCCGATGGCGTTCGGCTGGGTCGGCCGCACGCGCTGGGGTCTGCCCGGCGTCCACGGGTTCTACGCCGGCAACGACTGGGAGCTGTTCCGCCACATCCGCCCGGGCGACCGGATTAGCGCGATCGAGCGCGTCGTCGGCGTCGATGTGAAGAAAAGCGAGTTCTCCGGCACGCTGGTGCTCCAGTACGTCGAGGCGACGTATTTCAACCAGCGCGGCGAGATGGTGAGCCGCGCGCTCGGGACCTGCACGCGTCATGAGCGCAAGGCCGCGCGCGACGCGGGCAAGTACGACGGGATCAAGCAGTCGGAGTACACGCCCGAGGAATTCGAGCACATCGACGAGACCATCCTCAACGAAGAGAAGTTCATGCGCGGCGGCAACGTGCGCTATTGGGAGGAAGTCCAGGAGGGCGAGAAGCTGCCCGAAATCGTCCGCGGTCCGCTTTCGCTGATGGACACGATGGGCTTCCTGGTCGGTTGCGGCCGCGGCCACACGCACGGCGTGATCTTCAAGAACGCGGTCAAGCATCCGGGTCACTTCTTCCGCAACCCCGAAGCCGGCGGCGGCATCGAGTACACCGGCATCGGCCACCACCGCGAATCGACCGCCAAGGAGGTGGGCGTGCCGGGCGTCTACGATTACGGCCCGCAGCGCTCGGCCTGGATGGCGTCGCTGGTCACCAACTGGATGGGCGACGCGGGTTTCCTCAAGCGCATAAAGACGCGCATGAGCCGCTTCAACACGATGGGCGACTGCACCTGGGCGCGCGGCACCGTGACCCGCAAGTATATGAAGGACGGCTACGCGCTCGTCGACATCGAGATCAAGGGCGAGAACCAGCGAGGCGAACTGACCACGCCGGGGCTGGCGACGGTGGTGCTGCCGTCGCTCGATCCCAGCACCAAGGTGTTCGTCGACGGTTCGGGTCTCGATCTCGAACTGCCGGTGGTGCGTTAACCATGATCCTCCCCATTCATGGGGAGAGGGACCACCGAAGGTGGTGGAGGGGGTTCTCCTTCGGCACATCGCTTCGGCGTCGCGCCAAGCCGACTGCCCCCTCCTTCAGCCCTGACGGGCTGTCACCTCCCCGCCAGCGGGGAGGATCGTAGAATGATCCCCCTCTCGGGCCTGCGCGTGATCGTCCGCGCCGATGGCGTCGCCGCAGCCTATGGCGCGCGGCTGCTGTCGACGATGGGCGCGGACGCCGTGCTGGTCGAGCCGCCGCAGGGCTCGGCCTTGCGGCGCGAGCCCCCGTTCCTGCCGGGCACCGAAGTCAGCGCGCTGTTCGCCTATCTCGCGGCCGGAATGCGCAGTTATGTCGCGGACCTCGGCACTGATGAAGGCCAGTCCGCGCTGAACGGCCTGCTCGCCGATGCCGACATCTTCATCGACGACACCCCGCTCGCCAGGCGCGAAGCCCTGGGCCTCGACGAAGCCACCATCGCCGCGCACCACCCCGACCTGATCCACGTCTCCGCGCTGCCATTCGGCGCGTTCGGTGCCAAGGCGCACTGGAAAGGCACCGACCTCACGCTCCAGCACGCCTCGGGCGAGGGCAACCTGCTGCCCAACGGGCTGTCGGTCGAGCTTTTCCCCGACCGACCGCCGGTCAAGATCTACGGCTATTTCGCGCAGCTCCAGGGCGGGATCGCCGCCGCGCTTGGCGCGCTGGCCGCAGTGTGGGCGCGGGGCGACGCCGGCGGGCAATATGTCGATGTCTCCAGCCAGGACGCCGCGCTCGCGGTCGGTGCTTTCGCGATCCAGCGGCTCGGTGACGGGCAGGTCGAGCATCGTGTCGAGCGCTCGTTCCGCTATGGCGGCGTGATCGCCTGCGCGGACGGCTTCGTCGAACTGCTGACGCTCGAACAGCGCCAGTGGGACGGCTTGGTCGAACTGCTCGGCAGCCCAGAATGGGCGCGCGATCCGGCGCTGTCGGATTCGCTCGAACGCAGCCGCCGCGGCGGCGAGATCAACCGCCACATCCGCGCATGGGCAGGGGTCCGGCGGGTCGCCGACATCGTCGCGGCCGGGCAGCGCGTGAACGTCCCGCTCGCGCGCTACAACACGCCGGCCGATGTGCTGCGCGATCCGCATGAGCGGACGCGCGGCCTGTTCGCGCCGGTCGCCATCCCCGGCGCGGGCGTGCTCGACATGCTGGTCTCGCCCTTTCATTTCGACGGCGCGCCGCTGACGCTGGCAGGCGGTCCGCCGGTGCTGCAACAGGCGATCGAGGCGTGAAGCTGCTGCATCAAATTCTCTCCGGGACGGGGAGGCGGCAGCCGAAGGCTGACGGAGGGGGCTCTCCGTCGGCACGCCCTCTCGGCGGCGTGCCGAACCGACCGCCCCCTCCGTCGGCCCATGCGGGCTGCCACCTCCCCACGAGTGGGGAGGATTTATGAAACCGCTCGCCGGCGTGCGCATCGCCGACTTCACCGTGCACAACGCGGGACCGTTCTGCACGCACTTGCTGAGCCAGCTCGGCGCCGAAGTGATCAAGGTCGAAAGCGCGATGCGCCCCGACGCGTTTCGCAAACCGCATCCGGTTTACGGCCGCATGGGCCCGGCGACGTTCGACCAGGTCGCCTCGGCCAAGCTCTCGATCCGCATCAACCTCAAGAAGCCCGAGGGCGTCGCGCTGTCGAAGCGGCTGGTCGCGGTGTCCGATGTCGCAGCCGAGAGCTTCCGACCGGGCGTGATGGGCAGGCTGGGGCTCGGCTATGAGGAGTTGAAGGCCGCCAAGGCCGATATCGTGATGCTTTCGGTCTCGTCCTCGGGACAAGTCGGGCCCGACGCGCACTTCGCCGGCTATGCGCCGCTGTTCGGCGCGTGGGGCGGCCTGGGCGAGCTGACCGGATACGAAGACGGACCGCCTGTCGAGATGCGCCACGTGATGGATCACACCGTCGGCATGAACGCGGCGGTCGCACTGCTCGCGGCGCTCCAGCACCGCAAGCGCACCGGCGCGGGCTGTCATGTCGACGTCTCGGCGCGCGACGTCGCATCCTCACTGCTCGGCGAGGCGCTGCTGCTTGCGGCGGCGGGCGCCGAGCCGAAGCGCGCGGGCAATTCCCATCCCCGCATGGCGCCGCACGGGGTCTATCCCGCCGCCGGCGAGGATCGCTGGATCGCGGTGGCGGTCGATGGCGAGAACGAACGCGTGCGGCTCGGCGAAGTGATCGGCGGCGAGCCCACCGAAGACGCACTCATCACATGGGCCGCGACGCGCGAGGCCAATGCCGCGGCCGAGGAGCTGCAAGCGGCCGGCATCGCCGCGCACGCCAGCTGGACCACGCCCGAGATCGCGGCCGATCCTCACCTTCAGGCACGCGGTGCGATCCAGCCGGTCAGCGAGCCCGACGGCAAGACCCGCGCCGCGGTCGGCGTGCCGATGCGGCTGTCGAAAGGCGCGGAGATCGGCATTCACCGCGGCACGCCCAGGCTGGGCGAGGACGAGGATCATGTGTTCGGCGAGCTGCTCGGGCTGAGCCGCGCGGAGCGCGACACGCTGGAGGCGGCCGAAGTGATTTATTGAATGCGCGGATCCTTCCCACTCGTGGGGACGCGGCGGCCCGAAGGGCTGACGGAGGGGGCTTTCCCCCGGCACGTCGCAGCGGAGGAGAGCCCCCTCCACCACCTGCTCCGCAGGCGGTCCCCCTCTCCGCCAACGGGGCGGATCTAGGAGAGAAGAATGTCTGAAGGCGTTCCCGCAATCGGCTTCATCGGCCTTGGCGTCATGGGCTCGGGCATGTGCGCCAACGTCGTGCGCAAGCATGACGGGCCGGTGCACGTGTTCGATATGTCCGAGGCCGCGCTGCAGGCGATGGTCGACCTGGGTGCGGTTAAATCCGGCTCGGTGGCCGAGATGGCGAAAGCCGCGAGCGTGATCCTCTTGTCCCTCCCCGGCAGCAGGCAAGTCGCGGAAGTGAGCGACGAGATCGCGGCGCACGCTGCACCCGGCACGTTGGTGATCGACCTCTCGACCACCGGGGTTTCCGACACCCGTGCGGTGGCGGCGAAGCTCACCGCCGCGGGACTGCGCTTCGTCGATGCGCCGGTCGCGCGTACGCGGCAGGCGGCGATCGACGGGACGCTCTCGATCATGGTCGGCGCGCCCGAGGCGCTGTTCGCCGAGATCGCGCCGGTGCTCCGCACCATGGGGTCGGACGTCACGCTGTGCGGCGAGGTCGGCTGCGGGCAGGTGGTCAAGCTGATCAACAACACGCTCCTGTTCGAGGCTGTCGCCGGGATCGCCGAGATGATGGTCGTCGCCGAGCGTGCCGGGGTCAAGGCGGAGAAACTGATCGAGGTGGTCGGGCTCGGCTCGGGCAATTCGTTCGCGCTGCAGAACCACGGCCCCAAGGCCATGGCGCCGCGCATTTTTCCGACCAAGGCGTTCCCCTCGGCCTATGCGCTCAAGGATCTGGGTTACACGATCGAGCTTGCCGAGCAGATGGGGGTCGACGCAAAAGTCGGCCGGCTCGCCGCGCGCTATTACCAGGCGGCGGTCGACGCCGGCATCGGCGACAAATACTTTCCCGCGATCATCGAACTGGTGGACGGGACTGCACCGTAAAAGAAAAAACGGGAGAGACCGAAATGGCACAACGATACAAGCTCGAAGGCCGCGTCGTGACCGATGGCCTGCTGTTCCCCGAAGGTCCGGTGGTGATGCCCGACGGATCGGTGATCGTGGTCGAGATCAAGGGCCAGCGGCTGATCCGCTGTCATTTGGACGGCCGCAAGGAGACCGTGGCCGAGCTGGGCGGCGGTCCCAACGGCGCGGCGCTCGGTCCTGACGGCAAGATCTATGTCTGCAACAACGGCGGATTCAACTGGGTGGTCCACGACGACGGCTTCAACCGGCCGCACGGCCGCTGGGACCAGTACGAAGGCGGCTCGATCCAGCGAGTCGATCCCGAGACAGGCGCGGTCGAGGTGCTCTACCGCGATTCGCCCGGGACGCCGATCAAGGGCCCCAATGACATCGTGTTCGACGCCCACGGGGGCTTCTATTTCACCGATCACGGCAAGAGCTGGGACCGGCTAATGGACCGCGGCGCGCTGTTCTATGCCGCGAACGACGGCAGCGCGATCCGCGAGGTCGCGTTCCCGCTGCTGACCCCCAACGGCGTCGGCCTCTCGCCCGATGGCAAGACGGTCTACGCCTCGGAGACCGAGACCGGGCGAGTGTGGTCGTGGCCGGTGCTGAGCCCGGGCGTGCTGGGGAAGATCGCATGGCCGAGCCCCAACGGCGGCACGTTCCATGGCGGCCCGACCGGCTACCAGCGCTTCGATTCGCTGGCGGTCGAGGAGAGCGGCAATGTTTGTGTCGCGACGCTGGTGGGCGCCGGGATCAGCGTGTTCGCGCCGGCCGACGAGCAGGGGGGAGGGGGCCTGATCGAGTTCTGGGAAGCGCCCGAGCCCTATTGCACCAACATCGCGTTCGGCGGCCCGGACCGCAAGAAGGCCTACATCACGCTGTCGGGGTATGGGCAACTGCTCGAGGTGGATTGGCCGCGTCCGGGTCTGGCTTTGGCGTATTGAGGCTCCTCCTTGCTCTATCCGGCCAGCCATCGCGTTTGGGTTACGAAGGTGCGATCCCCAGCCCCCGTCTGAGCGCGTCCAGCCGCGCGGCGGCGAAGCGTTTGCTGATCGCGGCATCCTTCACGAAAGCGTCGAAGCCATGGAACGCGCCTGGCACCACCAGCAACTCGGCGGAGACGCCCGCGCGGTTCAGGCGCCGCGCATATTTGATGTCTTCCTCGACGAACAGGTCGAGCCCGCCGACGCCGATCCATGCCGGCGGAAGCCCCGAGAGATCGTCGATCCGCGCAGGCACCGCCTCGCGCGGAACCTTGCGGCCGCCAGGCTTGCAGCCGAGGAAGCTTTTCCAACCGAAGCGGTTCGCTTCGGGGCTCCAGCCGAACCAGCCGATGTGCTCGGCCAGCTTGCGCGAGGTGCCGCTGCGATCGTCGAGCATCGGATAGGTCAGGCACTGGAAGCTGATCGGCACCTCGCCACGATCCCGCGCGAGCAGCGTCAGCAGCGCGGCGTGGCCGCCGCCCGCGCTCTCACCCATCACCGCGATCCGCGCCGGATCGACGCCGAGGGACCCGGCGTTGGCATGCATCCACAGCAGCGCGGCATAATTGTCGCCGAGCGAGCCCGACCAGGTCGTCTCGGGCGCGAGCCGGTATTCGACGCTGACGATCGGCACGTCCAGCGCCTCGGCGGTCTCCTGCACGCCGCGCAGGCCCAGGATCGCAGTGCTCGCGGTGAAGCCGCCGCCATGCATGTGGAGGATGCCGGGACCGGAGGCGCCGGGCTTGGCGTTGACGACGAAGACCGTGATCTCGGGGGACTCATCCTGCCTGGCGCCGCACCCATCGGGACGGGCGATGCGCTGCTCGGTCCACGACACATGCTCGTGCGGGGGCTGCGCATTGGTTTCCATCCACGCGCGGCGCTGGGCGAGCTTGCGCTTGCTCATCGGCGTGTATTGAAGCGCGTTCTCTCGCATCAGCACCGCGGCAACGCGCAGCTCCGGATCGACGAGGTCGAGGTGATCGCTCATGCGGCGGTGCTTGCTGGCTGGTCTGGGTCATTCATCGTACGTCTCCCTCTCCGCTCGCAAAGCCGCGGCCGTCGCGTATTGGCCCAGTGCGCGAGAATGGCGAATCGCATAAGGAGCTTGCAACCTTCCGATACATTTTGCGGTTTGACCCTGCGACATTCGCCGTCTCCATACGCGCGTTCTTAATTCAGGCCGGCTCTATTGCGAGCAAGCCCTTTCCAGGCAGGAGTGCCATTTGAACGAACCCGTCCACGGCATCCGCCGGCTGCGCCCGCACAAGCGGTGGCACTGGATCGTGATCATCGTCGTCGGACTGCTGCTGGCGGCACTTCTGGCGCGCTGGATCGCGAGCGGTTCGGGGGGCAAGCAGGGCGGACGTCCCGCGGCGCCGGTCGCGGTCGCCAAAGTGGCTTATAGCGACGTTCCCGTGAACGTGACCGCGCTCGGCACGGTGACTCCGCTGGTGACCGCGGTGGTCCGCTCGCAGCAGTCGGGCAATCTGGTGCGGATCGATTTCACCGAAGGCCAGATGGTCCACAAGGGCCAGCAGCTCGCGCTGATCGACCCGCGCCCGTTCAAGCTCGCGCTCGATCAGGCAAAGGCGAACCTGCTGCGCGACAATGCGCAGCTGACCGCCGCGCGGCTCGACCTCAATCGCTACCAGACGCTGCTCAAGCAGGATTCGATCGCGCGCCAGACGGTGGATACCCAGCGCGGCACGGTCGGCCAGCTGGCGGGCACGATCGCGGCGGACCGCGCGGCGATCGGCACCGCGCAGCTCAATCTTGCCTACACGTCGGTCAAGAGTCCGGTCGATGGCCGCATCGGCCTGCGCCAGACCGATATCGGCAATTACGCGACGCCGGGCGATACCAACGGCATCGCCACCGTCACCCAGATGAACCCGATCGACGTGGTGTTCTCGCTGCCGCAAGCGCAGCTCGCCCAGATCCAGGCGCAGATCGGGCCCGGCGGCGGCGGGCTTCCCGTGACCGCGACCGACCAGAACGGCACCACGACGCTGGCCGAGGGCCGGCTGCTGACATTCGACAACACGATCGACACCACCACCGGCACGGTGAAGGCCAAGGCGCGCTTCATCAACGGCACCTCTCGGCTGGTGCCCAACCAGTTCGTCAACGTGACGATGCTGGTCAACACGCTCAAGCACACGATGGTCGTTCCGGTCAGCGCGGTGCGCCACGGCGCGCCGGGCGATTTCGTGTTCGTGCTGAACGCCGATCGCACGGTCTCGCTCAAGGTCGTCAAGACCGGGCCGACCTCGGGGGCGAACATCTCGATCCTCTCGGGGCTTTCGGGCAACGAGACCGTGGTGACGGCGGGTGCGGACGGGCTTGAGGACGGTACCAAGGTGCGCCTCCCCGGCGATGCACCGGCCGGAAAGGGCGGT
>CAJCHR010000140.1 GCA_903970225.1 Actinobacteria bacterium 21-64-8
CAGCACCTCGGGGAGATCGAGCTCCTCGAGGATGACGTGGCTCGGATATTCGATGTAGACCGGACCCGGCGTCCCGCCGAGCGCCTTGCGGATGCCCTCGCGGATGATCTCGTCGGTCTGGTCGGCATATTCGATCGAGGCGGCGTATTTCACGCTGTTCTCGAACAAGGGCATCTGCTTGACGAACTGGATGCGGCCGCGGCGGACGCGCTGCTCGGTCACGCGCGCGCGCTGGCCGGAGAGGAAGATCACCGGCGAATTCTCGACCAGGCAGCATTGGATCGCGGGCGCCGCATTGGCGATGCCGGGCCCGAGCGTACCGATGCAGACCGCAGGCTTGCCCGTGATCCGCGACGCCGCCTCGGCCATGAAGCCCGCCGCCGCTTCATGATGCGGCGCCACCACCGTCCACCCGCGCCGTTCGGCGGCGAGGAACATGTGCACGAAGTTCGGATCGGGAATGCCGAACAGCGTGTTGATTCCCTCGGCCTCGAACAGGTCCAATATGCGCTCGTAGACGGGCACGGGCATGGTTTGATCTCTCCCTGGATTAGGTCGCGGCCTTCAGCGTGAAAGGCGGGTAATCGCGATGTCGCGATGCCTATGACATGGTTTGATGTCGCGGGTCTTGGGGGCGGCGCTGTTATCGCCGTGGCGAATACCGCAGCGGCAAGGGCCCAGCCGTAGCGCCGGTGACGCGGCGGCGGAGCCAAGTATCGACAGCGGTGTTGAGTATTGTGCGCACCTTGTCCATGCTGCGGCAAAGCACGCGGACCGGAAAGCAGCGGTGCGCCGCTAGGCCGGGCCAGCGGCGGACGCGACCGCCACGGTCGGGAAGAGGAGGATCGCATGAACAAGCCGGTCACTATCACGCCTGAGGATCGCGCCGTGACGGAGCCGGATCTCGGCGAGCCGCTGACCTATTCGGTCGAGGCCTTCCTCTCGCCCGACTATGCGAAGGATGAGAAGGAGCGGCTGTGGCCCAAGGTCTGGCAGGTCGCTGGCCGCGTCGAGGAGATTCCCGAGGTCGGCAACTTCATCACCTATGAGATCGCCGACGATTCGATCATTGTCGTGCGCAGCGCTCCGGACGAGATCAAGGCGTTCCACAATGTCTGCCCGCATCGCGGCCGCCGGCTGGTCGACACGCCCTGCGAGAGCAACGGCGCCTGCGGATCGAAGCGTCGCTTCGTCTGCGGCTTCCATGGCTGGACGTTCGATCTCGAGGGCAAGAACGTCCACATCCTCGACCCGCAGGACTGGAAAGGCGCGCTGACCGAAGACCGCACCGGCCTGTCGCCGGTCAAGGTCGATCAATGGGGCGGCTGGCTGTTCATCAACATGGACCCCGAAAGCATCCCGCTGCGCGAATATCTCGAGCCGTTCGCCAGCATCCTCGACGCTTTCCAGCTCGAGAAGATGCGGTTCAAATGGCGCCAGTGGGTGATCTACCCGTCCAACTGGAAGACCGCGCTCGAGGCGTTCATGGAGCCGTATCACGTCTCGGGCACGCATACGCAGCTGCTCAAATATGGGCAGTTCTACGCGTATAGCAAATCCTACGGGCTGCACGGCGTCAGCGGCTTCGACGAGCGCGACCCGTCGCTCAAGATGAGCCAGAGCAGCTCGGTCACGCGCGCGGGCAGCGGCAGTGATCCCCGCGTTTCGACCTATGAGCTGGTCCGCGAAAATTATGAAACGGTGAACTTCGCGGCCTCGACCGAGACGCTGGTGAAGGCCGCCAGCCGACTGGTCGACGAACTGCCCGAGGGCACGCCACCGGGCGACGTGGTCAAGCATTGGCTCGCCGCCGCGCGTGCCGACGATGCGGCGCGTGGCGTCGAATGGCCCACGATCACGCCCGAGAACGTCGCCGAAGCCGGGCTCGCCTGGCACGTCTTCCCCAACATGTCGCTGCTCCAGGGGCAGACGTTCGCGCTCTGCTATCGCGCGCGGCCCTATGGTGACGATCCCGACCAGTGCATTTTCGAATCCTATGCGATCGAGCGCTATCCGGAGGGCGAGGCGCCCAAGACCGAATGGGTCTATGCCGAGCCGACCGCCGAGAAATGGGGCGCCGTGCTCGCCCAGGATTTCGCCAATATGCAGTGGGTGCAGAAGGGCATGAAGTCTCGCGGCTTCCGCGGGACGCTGCCCAATCCGCATCAGGAGCAGAAGATCACCAACTTCCATCGCAATCTCGACGACTATATGGGCCGCACGACGCTGCGATTGCTGGATTGAGGCGTGACCGATCCTCTGCGGAGGCGGAGGATCTTACAGCGCTTATTCTCCGCTGAGCTGCCGCGACAGGCTGGTCGACGCCGCGAGCATCGCCTGCTGCATCGCCGGCAGCCCCGCGCGCTTGAGCGCGCTGCCGATGCCGATCGTCACGAGCGCGTGGCTGAGCTTCCCGCGCGCCTTCCACACCGGCGTCGCGATGACGGTCACCCCGGAGATATAATGGCCCTCGTCGACCGCGAAGCCCTGCGCGCGCGTCTCGTCGACCTGCGCCTGCCACGCCGCGAAACTGGGCGGATCGTCCCAGCGCAGCGTCGTGAAGCGGGCTTCGATCTCGTCGGCAGGATAATCCCCGAACGCCGCGATGCACCGGCCCGTAGCACTGATCAGCGCCGGAAACCGGCTGCCGACCTGAGCGCTCAGCTGGAAATTGCTTCCCGCCTGGGACGCCGCGACGACGATGATGTGCTCGAGCCCGACGATGTGGACGCCGAGCATCGTCGCGTCGAAGCTCTGGCTGAGACGGTCGAGCGCCGGTTGCGCGAGGTCGGCGAAGCGATCGCGTCGCAGCCAGTGGCGTGCCAGCGTCAGCACACCGGCCTCGAGCGCATAGCGTTTGGTGTCGGGATCGAACGACACGAACTCTTCGGCGACCAGCGCACGCAGCACATAGAGGCAGGTGCTCGGGACCAGTCCGAGTTCGCGTGCGATCGGTTGCAGACCAAGCGGCCCGTCGCTTTTGCCAAGCAAGCGCAGCACCGCCGCCGCGCGCGAGATGGCAGGCGCCTTGCTCGTTTCGACCGCCTTGGCCAGGTCGCGATCGGCGCGGAACAACGGGCGTTGTTCGGTCATCGGGTCTCCAAACGCGCTAACAGACCATTCAACATATAGAATAGCATTCTATATTTGCAACGGCTGCTGTCCTGTGTCATCTGGATCGCGAGGCGCTCGATGCATCGGACAACGATGCCTTGGCAGCGCCTCGGGAGGCAGGGGTGGATCGATGGCGAAGCTGACCGACTACACCGACTATGCGGATGCCCAGCAGCACGCGACGTCAGACGGGCTGTGGGCGCTGTTCGACGGCGACCGCG
>CAJCHR010000141.1 GCA_903970225.1 Actinobacteria bacterium 21-64-8
AAGCTAAGCATTCTAGATTTTTTCCGGAGAAAATGATGTCCATTCTCGTCGACAAGAACACCAAGGTCATCACGCAAGGCATGACCGGCAAGACCGGGGCCTTCCACACCCAGGCGGCGCTCGATTACGGCACGCAGATGGTCGCGGGCGTGACCCCGGGTAAGGGCGGCACGTCGCACCTTGGCCTGCCGCAGTTCGATACCGTCCACGAAGCCGCCGCCGCGACCGGCGCGACCGCGAGTTGCATCTACGTTCCGCCACCAGGCGCGGCCGACGCGATCCTCGAGGCGATCGATGCCAAGATCGAACTGATCGTGTGCATCACCGAGGGCATCCCGGTGCTCGACATGATCCGCGTCAAGCGCGCGCTGACCGGCACCAAGTCGCGGCTGATCGGCCCGAACTGCCCGGGCGTGCTGACCCCGAACGAGTGCAAGATCGGCATCATGCCCGCGAACATCTTCTCGGCGGGCAGCGTGGGCGTTGTTTCGCGCTCGGGCACGCTTACCTATGAGGCGGTTCACCAGACGACGATGGCGGGCCTTGGCCAGACAACCGCGGTCGGCATCGGCGGTGATCCGGTCAACGGCACCAACTTCATCGACATGCTCGAGCTGTTCCTGGCCGATGATGCGACGCAGTCGATGATCATGATCGGCGAGATCGGCGGATCGGCCGAGGAAGAAGCGGCGCAGTTCCTAAAGGACGAAGTCGCCAAGGGCCGCAAGAAGCCGATGGTCGGCTTCATCGCGGGCCGGACGGCACCTCCGGGACGCCGCATGGGCCACGCCGGCGCGATCGTCTCGGGCGGTCAGGGCGGCGCGGAAGACAAGATCACGGCGATGGAAGAGGCCGGGATCCGCGTCTCGCCGAGCCCGAGCGAACTCGGCACGACATTGGCAGGCCTGCTCAAGGAGTTTGTTTGACTGGATCGTGCTGATCAGGCCCGACCAGTGATCCACGCCACATTATCTGCGAGCGGTTGCGATCATCCATAGCTGGAAAGCGGTGAATGATCGCGGTCGCGCTGAGCAATGCAACTCACCTATTGCATTAATATGGAATATCGAGCTAATCACCCTCGACTCAACGATCATATGGGCGGGCACCCTTCCGGGTGCGCGCCAAGATTAAGCCAGCGAAGAACGGCCATCGAGCCAAGAGGGGATTGTGATGAGGGCGACGGGCTTTTCCGTTAAGATCATGTGCGCCTGTGGCTGTGCGGCGGCGGGGCTGATCGCCGCGACGGCGTCAGCCCAAACCGCGTCTGTGCCAAGCAGCGGTGACGGACAAACAAACGGTATCACCGACATCGTCGTGACTGCTCAAAAACGTGAGCAGAACCAGCAAGACGTGCCGATCTCCATCACCGCTGTCACTTCGAAGCTGCTCGAAGCCAACCGGATCACGAGCGTTGTCGATTTGGGCGCCGTCGTTCCGAACCTGGCGGTTCGATCCTCAGGAGGCGGCAGTCAGCTTCCGGCTTTCAGCATGCGAGGAATCACCAGCTACGGGGTGGTGCCTGGTGCGGACAAGGAACTTTCGATTTACATCGATGGGGTCTACGTCGCCAGCACCGTCGGGTCCGCGATAGACCTTCCCGATCTGGATCGGATCGAAGTGTTGCGCGGGCCGCAAGGCACGCTCTTTGGCCGCAACGCCACTGTTGGCGCGATCAGCGTGATCACGCGCAATCCGCCGGATCAATTCGGTTTCAATCAAAACTTCAGCGTCGGAAACTACAATCAGTTCCGGTCCAAAACCCGGATCGACCTTGGATCGCTCGGCGATTTCAGCGCTACGGCCAGTTTCGTTCGCGACGAACGCCGGGGAGATATCCGGAACCTCGGAGCCGGGACGACCTTCCACTACCCGGAGACAGCGGGAATACCCACCACGCAAGTTTCTCCAGAATACCTTGGAGACAAGAACGAAAACATCGTCTTCGCGGCGATCAAGTATGAGCCAAACACGGATTTCCGGATCCTGGAAAAGTTCGACTGGACCGGCAATCATTACACGCCGAACGGCGTTGCCGCCGTGGGCGTTTATCCCGCCGCACTCGGGGAAGCCGGAGGTGCCTTTCTGAGCGGCATCCTGGCAACTCAAACGACACCGCCGGTTTTTGATACCTCCGGCCAGCGCCCGTCAACCGTGAACAACTCCTTTAGCCTGCCCGCATATGCGCGCAATTGGGGGGACAGCGTAACGATCGACTACCGGGCCACCGATAACCTCTCGTTCAAGAACATCGTCGCTTATCGCGAGTCCTACGTCCGTGCGAGTAACCAACTCGACGGCCTGGGCGGCCTGACGATCACTCCGGCTACCGCGGCGGCTTTCGGCTATCCGACGTCGTACATCGGCTCGCCGTTCCTGGTGCTGGGCATCCAGCAGGTGACGACTTCTAGCCAATGGAGCGAGGAATTTCAGATAAACTACAACTCCTCCTTTTTGACCGTGACCGCCGGAGGGCTCTATTTCCATTTAAAGACTCAGAGCGGGGGCGCTCCTGGTCTGCCGAACGATGTGGCGCTGACGGTACTGCCGGGCGGGCTCGTAGGCGGCGAGCAATCGACAGCTTATAACAAGGGGACCTCTATCGCGGGCTATGTTCAGGCGGAGGGGCACATCACATCAAAGCTCGATTTGGTAGGCGGCGTTCGCGTGACCAATGACAAAAAATCGGGTAGCCTCCTGGCTGGACCGATTACCACAGACTTTACCTATAGCAAGACCGAGCCCTCATTCTCTGCGGGCGTCAACTACAAGCCGTCAGAAGACGTATTGCTTTATGCGAAGTACTCGACCGCCTTCGTGTCTGGCGGAGCCGCCGGTCCGATTGTCTTTAAGCCGGAAAAAGCCAAGTCTTGGGAAATCGGCGCAAAAAGCGAATGGTTCGATCGGAGACTCCGCGCTAACATCGCGCTGTTTGACGTGAGGTATACGGATCTTCAACAGGCGGAATCCGGGGTAAACTTCGGTTACCCGAATATCGGATTGGCGATTGGTGATCAGGGTAATGAGCACGCCAAAGGTGTCGAGATCGAAACGACCGCAGTACCGATTAGGGGTGTGACGCTCGGGATTGCGGGAGGCTATACCGATGTGAAGTTTACCAGCATCACGCCATTCTTTAGCACCTCTGGAGCGCAGTTGGGCGTGCCACTGACTTTGTCCAACTATCTGCCTACGCTGACACCCAAATGGACCACAAACCTCTCGGCGGAATATGATACTCCAGAGGTATATATGGGTGGTCGATTGACCTTCCGGGTTGACGCCTCTTGGCGGTCGAAGGAGCTCACCGACAGCTACACGGTCTTCTACACATTGCCGCAATATGACTCGATTAAATATTCGCCGGCAACTTGGCTAGTTAACACCCGGATAGCTTTCGATAAATTTAGACTCCCGGCTGGCACAGGTACAATCGCCTTTTGGACCAAGAATCTGACCAATGCCAAAGAGGTTGTCTTCCCCGATATCGTCGGGGGATTTGCGGCTGGCACGGAATATCAGGCCGCGCGAACGATAGGTTTCGATATTTCGTTTAACTACTGAGTCTTGGCCTCCTCTAGACAGAAAGCGGTATCTAAACAGCCAAGGCTCGGCATTCTCCGAGGTCCGGGTGTCGCGTGAGTCGTCAGCGGTGATCTGCCCGGCGTGCTGGATGCGCACGCCTTCGCTAGTGGTCCCTCACAGATTCGCCAAAAGAGTTAAGCGACGCGCGCACCTGTTTTAATATCAAAATGATATCAAAGACCACTCAATTAATATTGGTAGGGGTCGCAGAGTCGCACGACAACGACGGCATACGAATTTGGAGGGCCACGAAATGGACACGATCACCACCAAGACCCTGATCGTTGATGCCGATGCGCATGTGAATCCTTCGCACGACATGTGGGCCGATTATCTCGACGCGGAATTTCGCGATCAGGCGCCGCAGCTCGAGCATGGCGAGGACTGCGATTACATCGTCTTCGAAGGACGCCGTCGGAAGCTCAACCTGATCAGCGCCCAGGCCGGCCGCGCAGGCAAAGACTTTCAGATGCACGGCCGCGCGGCGGACGCGCGCACCGGCGGCTGGATGCCCAAGGCCCGGCTTGACGACATGGACACCGACGGGATCGACACTGCGGTGCTGTTCGGCGGCGGACCGCTCGGAACCACCAACAACGAGCTCTTCATCGCCAGCTTCGATGCCTACAATCGCTGGCTCGCCGATTTCTGTGCGTATGCGCCCAAGCGCTTTGTAGGCGTCGGCTATGTGCCGATGCAGGATGTCGACGTCGCGATCCGCATGTTGCGCGATTTTGCGGCGCGCGGGCTCAAGGCGGTCAATATCCCGGCGTTTCCAATGGCCAGGACCTCGGCGACTGCGGGTGCGAACGCGATGGATGCGCAGACCCGCGCGCTGACCGGCGACGTCAACGGCGACCGCAGCTACGCCGATCCCGAGTTCGATCCGTTCTGGAAGGCCGCGTGCGATCTCGGCATGCCGGTCACGATCCACCTCGGTGGCCGCCCTGTGCGTTTCACCGAGCCCAAGTTCTTCCTGTCGGACCTGCTGATGAGCAAGTTCGGCATGGGTGAGCCGATCGCGATCATGATCTACGGCGGTGTGTTCCAGCGCTTCCCCGATCTCAAGCTGGTCTCGGTCGAGAGCGGCGTGGGCTGGTTCGCGTTCGCGGCCAACTACATGGACGAGACCTGGGACAAGCAGCGCCACTGGGTGAACAGCGTTCTGGAAAAGGCGCCGAGCTACTTCTGGGAAAACAACATCTACGGCTCGTTCATCCACGATCGCGCGGGCATCCTGATGCGTGACCTGCCGGGGGCGCGCAATATCATGTGGTCGTCGGATTACCCGCACTCGGAGACGACGTTCCCGCACTCGCTCGACAAGATCGAGGAGCTGTTCGCGGGCGTGCCCGAGGACGACAAGAACATGATCATCGGCGGCAGAGCCAAGGCGCTCTTCGGCCTTTAATCGAGAAGCCGGGGCGCGGCTGTCGAACGGCAGCCGCGCCTTTTGCGCCTGTTGACGATTTACAGAAGGGTGGAGGATGGCTCTGGACAACATGCTGGCACGTCGCGTGGCGCTTCGCCGGCACCTGGAAGGCAATCTTCGAGCCGACGATTTCCTGGTCGAGGATTGTAGCGTCCCGACGACGGACGATGGAACATTCCTCGTTCGCAACCTGTTCGCGTCGGTCGATCCGATGCTGCGCATCTTCATCGTCAGCAAACCGCTTGGTAACGCCACCATGCCGGTGATGCCACCGGGGACGTCCATTCCGAGCGCTGCAGTCGGCGAAGTGATCGAGACGCGCCATCCCGACTACAAGGTCGGCGATCTCGTCGAGGGCCGGTTCGGCTGGCAGAATTATGCGGTCTCGAACGGGCAAGGCGTCAACCTTGTGCCATCGGCCATAGCGCCGATCGAGAATGCGCTCGGCGGACTTCCCGGGTTTACGGCTTATGTCGGGCTCGAGGCCGCGGGCGGGGTCAAGCCCGGCCAGACGATCCTGGTCAGCGGCGCGGCAGGAGCGGTCGGCGCGCTGGTCAAGGCGCGCGGCGGCCGTGTCGTTGGCATCGCAGGCGGCGAGGACAAGCGGCGCTACCTGATCGACGAGGTCGGCTACGACGCGGTCGCGGACCGCAAGTCCCCCAACTTCCACGCCCAGCTCGCCGCCGCGCTTCCCGACGGCGCTCACGTCTATTTCGACAATGTCAGTGGTCCGCTGCTCGCGGACCTGATGCCGTACATGGCGTTCGGCTCACTGGTGCTGATCTCGGGGCTGATGGCGCAATACCAGACCGGCGGTGTGAGCGAGAAGGACAACCTGCCAGCGGTGCTCCATGCGGTGATGGGCAAGGGCGTGCGCATCCAGAGCTTCAGCCAGTTTGGCAAAGATGCCGAACGACCAGCGTTCGAGCAGGAGGTCGCCGCGCTTCTCGCAAGCGGCGACTTCAAGCCCGAAATCCACGTGATCGAAGGGTTGGATAGCCTGCCCCAGGCGCAAGTCGACCTGTTCGAGAACAGCACCACCGGCAAGGTTGTCAGTCACCTCGTGTTCGGTAAGGATGCGCGCCTCGCGCTCGATGTCGCCAAGCGGATCAAGACCGGCACGGTCAACGTCAACGCCTTCTTTAGCAGAGCGCGGTCCTCTTCCGGCGGGCACAAGATGAGCGGGATCGGCCGTGAGCGCGGTGTCGAGGGCATTCGCGCATTCCAGGAGATTCAGGTGATGAACCTGGGATCGGCCTCTTGAGCTCGGCGGCACGGGCAGTGAGCCTCTCATGACCCTCGCTGCTGCCGACTACGTTATCGCAGGTGGGGGCAGCGCGGGGTGCGTACTGGCGGCGAGGCTTTCAGAAGATCCGAAGTGCCGCGTCGTGCTGCTCGAGGCAGGCGGCGCCGGCGATGGGTTCATGGTGACCATGCCCAGCGGCTCCTACACGCTGCTGGGCAAGCCCGCGGCAGACTGGATTGCGTGGAACGAAATCGGAGATGCGGCCCATGGCGATCCCGATGATCGAATAGAATACGGCGAATGCGGTTCCGAGGAGAAACCCGAGCTGCGCATCGTCGAGCTTGAGGTCAGCCTTGATTGACTGCGCAAGAATCGAGACGACGGAGCGATCGAGCATGTTGAACGTGTTCGTCAAAACCAGAACGAACAGCGCGAAGTAAGCCGATCGGAGGATTGGTGCCGCAAAGCCATCCGCGTGGACAGGCGTTTCGTTCGGCGCATGCATCGCGTTACTTCCTGTTCCGGAGTGCAGCAGGACACCCTCGGCGCTTGCAGCGGGTTCGACTGTGGAGCCGCGACAATGGGGGAATTGGCCGTCGCATCGATACCAGATGTGCCGCTCAATCAGCGTCCTGGTAAATTTATCTGTAATGGAGGATGCATGTAGCGGTCCCTTACGATCTTGATCGACGGCCAGCCGCTGCATTACTCAGCTGCTTCAAGGACCTCGTTCTCGGCGTTCATATCCTCTGCCTTGATCTTCTGCTGCATGATGCGGCGCGCCATCACGCCGGCCGCATCCGCCTTGAGGATGATTGGCTTGTGGACGAGGAAGTCAGTCGAGTTGCCCATATCGCGCTGCTGCGCCTCGACCATCGGACCGTCCTGAGTCTCGAACACGTTCTTCATCGTCGCCGCGGTGCCGAGCGACACCTGCTCGTTGTCGCGCAGGAAGTTGCGGCCCGAACCCCAGAAGTAATGGCTGGTGATCTCGGTCTCGGGGGTGATCAAATGCGCATTGGGCGTGTTGTAGCCTTCACCGTATTGCTTGCCATGATCCCGGAACGCGGTGTCGACGAACAGCATGCCGGGCGCATCCCAGCGCGCGTGGCCCTGACCTTCGATGTCCTCGGCATCGCCGGCCAGGCCGAAGAACGCACGCTTGTCGGCATCGATGTGATAGTGGTGGCGCCATAGCATCGACCAGACCGTATCGCCCTCACGCTTCACCTTGTTGGTGAAGTCGGCGAAGTTCGAACCCTCGTGAATGCCGGGGTGGAGATAGTGAATGTGGCTGAGGTCAAGCAGGTTGTCCGAGATCAGCTGGTAGTTGCCCTTGATTTACGAATATCCCTGAATGCTCGTATACGTCTCCTTGTCGGAGAAAAACGCGAACTCGGGGATCGTCTCGGGGGTGGCGAGGGCGGGATCGCCCATCCAAAGCCAGATCAGCGAGTCACGCTCGACCGCCTTGAAAGCCTTGACGCAAGTGCGCGCTCGCTGGGTCTCGTCGTCGTTCGGTGCCTCAACGCAGGCGCCCGTCCCGTCGAAGCGCAGGCCGTGGTAGCCGCACTCGACGCTGTCACCCACGCGGCGCCCCATGGATAATGGTACAAAACGGTGAGGGCAACGGTCCTGGAGAGCGGCAATTTCGCCGGTTGATGCGCGGAACATGACGATCTGCTCGCCGCAGATCATCCGGCTGACCAGCCCATCGTCGAGTTCCGGCGCGTTGGCCGCGACATACCAGGTGTTCTTGAGGAATGGCATTGCTCTTCGTCCTTCCCGATGCAGGCGCGGGCCTCCATTCGTCGATCGCGCGATCTTTGCCACGGGCATCGTCGGTCACGACGAGACTCACCGCATTCCAGATTATGCGCTTAAGTCTTAAAAATATTCTCACGCGCTGCACAATGCAATGCTCTCTATGCAAAATGAAACTGGTTTTTCCAGGGGTGGGACCTATGCCGATCACTGCAATTTTCGCGGATGTCTCGTCGCATCACCTACGCTTTCGAGATTGCGCGGTGCGGCTGCAAGAGCCAGCCTCGGTAAGCTTCGGGATCGAGCAGGGCAGGGTTCGCAAGCACGTATCTGTCCGCCGCCTGCAGGAACTGCTCGGCTTCCCGGGTCAGATGCTTGGGATGCCATGCCATCGACATTTCCCATCGCGCCTGGGCCGGAATGTCTTCGATCCGCAGGAAGCGGACGTTCCGGACGCTTTGGAGCGCCGCCGTCGCCATCACCAGGCTGCAGCCGAGACCAGCCCCGACAAGGCTCAACGTCGTGTTCGTCTGGCTCGCTTCCTGTTCTACGCGTGGGACCACGCCAACGTTCTTGAACAGGTTCATCGTCTCGGACTGTTCTGCGTACTTCCGTGGGGGCATGATGAAAGCGTGCTCGGCGAGCTCAGTAAGAGAGATAGAGTCCCGCTCGGCGAGCGAGGAGGTCGCGGGAACCGCCGCCACGACCGCGAGGCTTCGATCAGCCGCGTCTGGCAACCCTCATGCGCGATGCCGTGGGTGATGAAGCCGACATGATAGTCACCCGACAGGATGCCCTCGATTTGTCTAGGGGTCGGAATCTCGAACAACCGAGCATGAACGCTCGGGATTTCGGCGCGGAAGGAGATGAGCAGCTCGGGCAGCACTTGATAGAGCGCTGGCCCGATGAAGCTGATGCGCACTTCGGGAATCTCGGCAGCAGCTGCGTGCGCCATCTTCCTGGCAACCTCCGCCTGAAGAAGCGTGCGACGCGCTTCTATCAAGAACACGTCGCCGGCCTCGGTGAGTTCCACGCTCTTTCGCGTGCGTCGAAGCAGCGCGAAACCAAGATCGATCTCGAGCCGGGCGATGGCCTGGCTCAACGGCGGCTGAGACATGTTGAGGCGGATGGCGGCACGCCCGAAATGACGTTCCTCTGCCACGGCCACGAACTGGCGCATTTGTCTCAGATCCACACGGTTATCCTTGGCTTGACACTCCGCTGGCGCGTTCGCTCAAAGCGTTCGTCTCGCCAAGCCTCTGCGGCTCATATCACCTCGTTCACGAAGGCGATAAACCGGTCCGCAAGGATTTCCGCGATCAACGGATAAGCAACGACGCCCGCGCCACGCGCGGCATGGTTGCCCTGATCGAGGATTTCGTAAAGCAGCAGCCACGCAGCAACCCACCTTGGAAGATCATCGGCCTTTTCCGGAGAGAGCGCGAATGCCGGGATGTGCTGGCCCAAGTGAACGATCACGTCGTTGATGAATCTATGGCCCTGTTCGGTAAAACTGGGCTCATCCGCGTTCGCTTGCATGAAGACCCGCAGTATCGCAGCATCGGCGCGATTGGCGGCGAACAGTTCGATGATCCAGTTCAGCACAACTTGGCGATTACGGAAGTCGCGCTCGCCAATCGCTTGAAGGCGCGGCATGGCCGTTTCTGTGGACAGTTGGAACAGCTCGGCCGCTACCGCCGCCTTGCCGCTGAAATGACGGTAGAAGGTCATCCGGCTGACGCCGGCGATCGAAGCGATCTCATCGACCGAGACGGTGAAATAGCCGTTCGTGCAGAATGCCTGGGTCGCAGCCGCCAGCAATTGCTGGCGGCTGTCTTGTTTGCGCTGGCGTTGAAAATTTGCCTGCGCACTCCGGTTCGGAACTGTCGCGGAAACCAACTCGCTACTCTGCCGCCACGGCAAACGCCTCTGCAGATTCCGTTTCGGGACCAATGAACTCGCCAGGATAGCGTCCAGTGAATTCGCCATTGTCGAAGGTGGGCACGCCGGCCACAAGCGTGAGCCGCATCGGTGCTGGATCGCGGGTGTAGCGATAGGTGCGCCCCCCGGTGCCATCCCAAACGTCCCAGACCTTTTTCTCGGGGCGCATCTCGATCTCGTCGAGGTTGAACACCGTAATGTCCGCAACTTTGCCCACTTCGATCAGTCCGCGGTCATGCAGGCCGAAGAAATTGGCCAGCCGCCAGGTCAGCATGTGTACGCCTTGCTCGAGCGAGATAACCTTGCGATCACGCACATAATCGGTGAGCAGGAACACGTTGTAGCCCGCGCCGCAGAACAGCTTCCCGTGCGCGCCCGCATCGCTGACATTGGCCAGCGAATGCGTGTCGACCAGCAGATCGTTGAGAACGGGCTCGCTCTTCTCCCAGCTGCGCTTCAGGATCGTCGATTCCTGACCGTTGTTCAGCACCCACTCGGCCATGGCATCGGATGCGTGGGTGATGCCGCTCTGTTCCATGTACTCGGCCAGCGTGACGCCCGTAGGGCCGTAGCCCGACTCGCTCTCGCGCAGCAGGTTGGCGCTGGGATCGTGCAGGTTGGAGTGGGCGAACTGGTTGTTCCACGATTCGCGTGCTTTGTCGCGCCAGGCCGGATCGGCCAGCATCGCGGCCTTCGCTTCCCAGCCCGGCGTGTTGACGAGATCCTGCCAAACCGGGTTGCCGTTCTGTCCGAAGACGAGCGTCCGGCCGAAGTTGATCACCGACGTCGGCGAAATGACGTTGAAGGCGGTGTAGATCTCGAGACCTTCGGCCTTGAATTGCGCGTGCAGTTCCTCGGCGCGCTCCAGTTGGTCGGCCATATACTCCAAGGTTGGCATACCGACCCATTGCATGCGGATACCCGCCTGCTTGGCCAGCCTCCCGAACCGCTCCAACGAAGCATTCGCGGTCTTGCGCATGAAGTAATCGAGGATGACCTGGAAGGTCGCACCCGGATAACGGCTAACGACGCTTAGCAGCGCCTCGAACTCGGCATCGTCAGCCTGCTGCGAGGGCAGGGGGCGTTCGTACTTGTCGAAGTCGAGATAATTCGAGGACAGCCCCATCGCGCCCGCCGCCAGCGCATCGTCGAGCAGCGCGCACATCTGCTCGATTTCATCCGGCGTCGCCGCGCGGTCCCACGCATCCTGGCCCATCACGCACAGCCGGAGCGGAATATGGCCGCAGAACGCGGCGAAGTGCAACGGCACCTTCACCTTGGCTTCCATCGACGCCTTGTATTCGCTCCACTTGCGCCAGTCCCACGGCACGATCTGCTGCATCGGTTCTTCGGGAATGTCCTCGAAGTAATTGAAGATGTCGATCACATCCTTGCGGTCTGCGTCGGTCTGCGGTGCGGGGGCGATCGAGAACCCGCAATTGCCGTTGATCGAGGTCGTTGCGCCGTAGCCGGGAAGCGGTTCAAGGTTCGGATTCCACCAGACGCCGCCGTCCCAATGGTTGTGCGTTTCGATAAAGCCCGGCGCCACGTAACAGCCAGCAGCGTCAACTACGCGCTCTCCTCTGCCGGCGCGGAGATCAGATCCAATCTCGATGATCCGCCCGTTCGAAACACGAACATCGGCGGGGTACGCAGGTGCGCCGGAGCCGTCGACGACCGTTCCGCCCTTGATCAAAATCCGTATTTCCATGGCGATTGCTCCCATCGACAGCTTGCGTTCGGGCGAGTCTGTTTGATGTTACAGTCTGTAACATGACGGTAATGCGCCTGCATAGATGCAATTTCTCGCTCGCAATCCCTACGGGATACGAGGATGAAGCAGCACACCTAGGCGCTGATCACTGCCCGGCCTCTTTCGATCACCGCCTCGCCCGCGCAATTGAGCGTCCGAAAGAACACCGCGCCTGCAAGATCCAGCCAGATCTCGGTACTGAGTGTGTCGCCGGGATAAACGGGCTTACGAAAACGGCCATCAATCATGCGCAGACGCGCGGCGTCGCCTTCCGCCGCGCCCGCGACCAGTGCTCGGCAGGCGAAACCATATGTACACAACCCGTGAAGAATGGGTTTCTCGAACCCACGCTCGCGGGCAAAGGGGGGATCGCTGTGCAGGCGGTTCCGATCGCCAGAGAGCCGGTAGAGGAGCGCCTGCTCGGGGCGGGTCTCATGCCGGATGCACAGATCGGGCGCACGATCGGGGTATTCGAAGGGTTGTGCCGGCCGTCGCGGACCGCCGAAGCCGCCAGCACCTTTGACGAAGATGCGCATCACGCTACGTCCGATTTCGGCGTTACTCTCAGCATCACGCAATGAGCTAACCTGCGTCATGATCGCATCGGTACCCTTGTCGAGAACCGAATCGATCGTGCTTCGAAGGATGGCATTTCCGGCCGGAGGGAGCGAGCGCACAACTTCGATCCGCTGTTCCGCATGAAGAAAGCGGCCGCTGTCCAGCATGAGAAGTGCGGGCGCCTTGGCTGCTTGTGCAAGTACCGACAAGTAGCTCGGGAGTGTTTCGAGCGAGATCCCGCAGCTGTTCTCAGTGGTAAAATTTAGCTCGCTCTCCGCATCGCCGAGGCCCGCGCCGACGCCCAGTGCGTAAAGCAAGGTCTCATGCTCGGTCCATGCGACGGGATAATCCCCGGTGGTAGATCCGACCATGTCAAGGGTAACCCGAGCGCCGACCGGACGCATTTCCTCGACCGTCATACTCACCCTCCAGCATCTTTCGAAATATCGAAACGCGTCGATTGCATTGCGTTTATCGGATCGCTTAAGGATATCTGCAAGGCGCCGCAATGAGGAGTGGACGAGAATGACAAGGATCGATCGAGCCTTGCTCGACTCCGCGATTTTTCAGCACCACGCGGAGATACCGATCCGGTTCGACGATCTCGAGATCGAGAAGCGCAGCGGCTCATAGTGTTTGCATAGCGCAGCGGATCACGCGCAGCGGTGTCGGGATGTGCGCGACCAGATTACCTCCCAAACCGGCGCCTGCTTTGAAATCCGAACGCTCATTGGCAGCGACCCCCGCAGACCAGGAACCGTCGAAGGCGCGAATCTCTATAGATTACCACCTAGAGTCTGCGCAGTCGGGCATCACCGAATTTCGAGGCGTCACGGCGTCTGAAACCTTAAACGAATACCGACCGCCAGTTCCGCAGCATGGAGGATCCAAACTCGGTCATTCGTGCAGTTTCGCCGCAACCGAAAGCGGCCGGACCGCTCACCACCATTCAGTCCAAGCTGCGACAATATCTGCGATTGAAGCCAGACGAGCAAATGACGGCTCAGATCGCCTGGTATAGCGCGGAAGGCCAAAGGGAGAATGAAGACGAGGATCAGGCTCGATCGGTAATCAGGACCGATATGAATTTGCGTTTGCCTATGGTCCAGCCGCTGCCGTCATCATTGACCAGCAGATCCTCGTATCGACCGAAAGCACGCCTGATGGGGTTCCCCACCTGGATCGGCATGAGCAGGGCGTCGATGTAGCACGTCGCCTGCGCGGACCGGGTGTCTCCCTGGATCGCGACATTGGTGATCCGATGCAGCGTTGGCCCGAATCGCTCGTGCCGGCGGGCCATGTGATCAACGAGCGAGCGCCTGCCCGCCCATATGCCGATCGCTCCGTAGTCGGCTTCGACATTTTCCGTGAAGCAAGCGAGCAGCAGGTTCCAGTCGCGCTCGTCGATCGCGGTGGCGTAGCGGATGAGCACGCTTTCGATCGCGCGGTAAGATTCGGCGTCCATTGTCGTAACCAGCCTAAGGCGAGGTCAGCATGCCCGCGCCCTGAAGCGCGTCTGCGGCTCGCTCAACGAACTCGACGTGCTGCTCGGTCGTGGTGAATCCGTGACCCATGGTGTTGATCGAGGCATGCGTGCCGCCGATGTCGGCCCATCGCGCGACCGTTTCGACGACCGCGTTCGGTGACTTGGCGGTGAGCATGTTGATGTGCAGTCCGTAGTCGTCGATGGGCAGACCTGCCTCGCGCCGATAGCCCAGAACCTTGGGTGCAGCCTCGAACGCGTTGGCGGCGCCATCGGCGAAGATGAAGCCATCGGCGATCGCGGCGCCCCGGCGAAGGGCTACGTCAGCAAAACCGCCGACCCAGATCGGAATCGGCTGCTTCGGGCGCGGGTTGAGCGCCGCCCGATCGATCCGGTCAAACCGGCCTTCGAACGTCACCAGCGGCTCCGACCACAACCGGCGCAGCAGATCGACCTGCTCCTCGAGGCGTTTTCCACGTGTCGAGAAATCCTCGCCGAGCGCATCGTATTCGACGTAGTTCCAGCCAATGCCGACGCCGAGTTTGAGCCGATTGTCCGACAGCAGGGCGACATCCGCCGCTTGCCGCGCAACGAGCGCCGTCTGGCGCTGCGGCAGGATCAACACGCCGGTGATCAGCTCGATCCGGCCGGTTAGCGCGGCCAGGTAACCGAACATGACGAACAGGTCATGAAAAGGATGCTTCTCGGTGTAGGGGCCATTCAGCTTCGGCTCGCGGTCGTGCGTGGCGCCGAGCACGTGATCGTAAGCAAGCAGATGATCGAAGCCTAGCTGCTCGGTCGCGATCCCGATGCGGCGCACCGCTGCGGGATCGCCGCCCAGCTCGTTTTGCGGATAGATGACGCCGATTTTCATGAAGCTTCCTCAACAGGGTGCCCGCGCCGGGAATGCGGGCTGATCGGCGTGCAATGCTTCTTTGTCACCACCGGAACGTGCCCTGTACCGCCACCTCGCGCGGGCGGTTGAAGAAGCCGACGTACTGGTTCTGGACGTTGCTGCCCGACCAGCCGACCGTGCTCAACAGGTAATAGCTGTTGGTCAGGTTGCGCCCGACGACCGCGATATCGAACCGCTGGTCGCTCGGGCCGACATGCACCGCAGCGTTGAGCAGCCAGTAGGCCTTCTGCTGGCCTCCAGGAGAATAGTCGGTCGCGGTTTGATAGGATGCGGAATGCGTGCCGCTGACCGAGAACTTCGCGTCCCAGTCACTGCCGATCGCGGTGTCGTAATCGGCGCCCAGCGTATAGGTGAACTTTGGCGCGCGCAGCAGCGCCTTGCCGCTGAGGTCCTGCTTGGCTGCGGTGCAGCCCTGCGCCACGGTTTGCAACGTGTAGCACGGCGCGTCGGCGAAATGGGTGTACTTCGCGTCGTTGTAACCCGCATTTCCGGACAGCTTGAGCCCGCGGGTAACCAGCCAGTCGAATGAGCCCTGGATACCCCGGATACGGGCACTCGCGGCGTTCTGCAGGATGAAGTTGATCGTCTGCGCGTTGTAGGAAACGACCTGTAGATCCTTGTAGCTGTAGCGATACCCGACCACGTCGAAGCGCAGCTTGCGATTGAACAGCGTGGCCTTGTAGCCGGCCTCAAAGCCTTGCGTCTTCTCTGGCTGGAACTCCAGGCTCGCAGCGGTCGTGCCGCTCGCCAGGATGAACGGGGTCGAGATGCCGCCGCCCTTGTACCCGGTCTTGTAAGCGGCATAGAGCGTCTGCTGCGACGTCGGATGCCAGGTGAGCGTGGCTTCCGGGGAGACGTGGTCGTTCGAATAACGCCCATGGATTCTGGTATCAATGAGGTTGAACTCGTCCGCTGTCTTCTCGTCGTGGCTCCAGCGAGCACCACCGGAGAGTTCCAGCGTAGGCACGATCTGCCAGCGCAGCTGCGCGAAGGCGGAAATGTAATTGCCGGTGGTCTTCGAATCGATGTTCACGGCCGCGTAGTTGTTCGTGACCGGATTGAAGGTGTGGAACAGGTCGGCCGAGTTCGTATAGGGCCGGCTGAAGTGCTCGTAGTAGCCGCCGACCATGACGTTGATCGGTCCATCGAAGCTGGTGTTTGCGCGCAGCTCCTGCGTAACCAGCGTGTAGCGTTCCTTGCTCGTCGACCAGATCGTCGCGTACGGGCTCCAGTCCGAAATTGAGAGCGCCGTGACCTTCTGGGTGTAGAAACCCGTGGTCGACGTCAGCGAGACGTCGTCGAAATCCTTTTTCATCGTCAGCGACGCCAGCGCGAAGCGCGAGCGGAAGTAGGGCACGCCGCCGTTCGCGTTGGGGAAGTTCACCGCATATTGCGGTGCGACGTCGCCGACTGACCTGACCATGTTCTTCTGGCAATCCGCGCCCGGGATCGGGATCGAGGCGAGCAGGAGAGGCGTGGTCTGCCCTCCGGTGCAGAACGGCTCGGAATTGGCGTTGCCGGAATCGCGATCCTGCCGATCGAGCGCGACCTTGAGCTTGGCCGAGAAGTCGCTCGTTGGTGTCCACAGCAAGGTGACGCGGCCGGCATAGTCCTCACCGGCTGGATTGCGAGGGCGACCAGCGGCGCCGGGATCGGTAATCGAGGGATTCAGGAAATCCTGCACGGTCGGGGCCACGTTGTGCATCCACCCGTCCATGTGATCGACCCGGTAAGCGAAGCGGGCCTTGAGCGTGTCGGTGATCGGGCCGGAGATCGCACCTTCGGAATACGTTTCGCGCGCATTGAATTCATACCCGCCGGTGACGTAGCCCTCGAATGTGTTGGTCGGATCGGCCGACGTCAGCGAGATCACGCCTGCGGGCGAGTTCTTGCCGAAGAACAGGGCCTGGGGCCCTTGCAGCACTTGCACCGAGGCAAGATCGTAGACCGCCGCAGCGATGATCTGCCCGCGGCTCAGCGGCACGTCATCAATGCTGACAAGCACACTTTGGTCGAGCCCCGCATCGTTGTTGGCCGAACTGACGCCGCGGATTGTGAGCAGTGCGCCCGTGCCCGATCCGCCCTGCATGATGCTGACCTGCGGCGCCAGTTCGGCAACCTTGGTGAGATCGCTCGCGAGATGATTGGCGAGCTGCGTGGAGGTAATCGCCGTCACCGCGACGGGCACGCGTTGCAGTGTCTCATCGCGTTTGCGCGCGGTCACGATGATGTCCGCTATCTCCTGATCTGACGTCGCTGAAGGGGTGGAGGTGTCGGTCTTCTGCGCTGCTGCTTCCACGGCATGAAGACAAATCCCTGCTGTGGCAGAGAGGGCATACACCATGGCACGACGCCGAAAAGTCGGATGGCCAATCATTTATTCTTCTCCCAGATCGATTTTATTTTTTAATACTGTATTTTTTGTCGCCGACTTAGGCCGAAGCACTCATACGGCACGATCGATAAATTGGCTGATCTATGTATTTATTAAATTATCCTCGTCCATATTTGGACCTTCGCTTCTCACGCGGGGAGTTTCGCCGTCCTCCTTCGCCATAGCAGTCGCTAATCTGTACGTACAGATATTCGATCGCTTTGGTCAAGCAGGAAGGCTTAGGTCTGAGTCACCCCGTGAGCTGTACGAACAGCTCGGCCTTCGACTTCTCGGCAGATTGCGGTAGGAAAGGCTGATGAAAGCGGGACAAGATGATTTCAGCAAAAAGGTCGTCGAGGTAACCGGCACCGAGCGGCTGCATGCGCGGATCGCGCGGACTCTGCGTGAGCGCATCGCAAATGGCATGTATCCGGTAGGCACGCAGATTCCAGCGGAGGGCCGGTTGGCCGAGGAATTTGCGGTGAGCCGGTCCACGGTCCGCCAGGCCCTTCGTCAATTACAGGCAGACTGGCTGATCGAGCCCCGCAAGGGTTCTGGCAGCGTCGTGCTGCCGGTGCCCACGGCAGACACACCGGTCCTGCACGCGACCTCGATCAACGACTTGCTCGCATTTTCCCAAGGGTATCAGTTTCACATTCTGTCGAGCAAGATCGATACGCTTAGACGTGATCTGGCAGCGAAGGCTGGATTGGCACCCGGGGACGGCTGGCTTACGCTCAAGGGAGTGGGCAAGAGCCGCGGGCTGGACCGACCGGACAACTGGGCTGAATATTATATTCGCAAGGATTTTGCGGCGACCGGCCGGCTCCTGGCGAACCCGGTGATTTCGCCAATATTTCCGCTCATGGAGAAACGTTTCGGCATCCGCATCGTCGAGGTGCGACAGGAGATGACCGCCACGGTGATTACTTCGGAACAGGCGATGGTTCTGAACGTCAATCCGGGAAGTTTGGGAATTGCAGTCCAGCGCTTCTACAAAACCAGCAGCGACGATGTGCCACTGATCACCTTGGCGATCTATCCGGCACACCGCTTCAGTCATTCGATCACACTCCATCGCGCATGAGATTATCGAGCGGGATGTCGACCGATCGTGCTTGGGAATGAGGACAATTTGCATCTTCGCCACCGAATGGTGATGAACAAATGACAATTTCCTTCACGTCGCCGGTCCAAGGCCGCCGTGCCGCGTGCCACCAATTCGGCTTGGGCCCCATCCGCTACGGCCTGATCCGTGCGGCAAACGCCGGCGGCCTTCACCCGGATTTCTCCAGGTCCAGAAACTCGATCCGGAAGTTCAGCGGCTTCGAGGGGCTGGCCGACAGCCTTCAAGATCATCGCGTGCATTGAGAGGATCCTGGTCGTTGAGGACGATCGACGCTGGTGAGAGCGCGACATGAGGTTCGCTTCGAGCGAACAGAGAACGCATCGAGATCAGTCCCGGGAGCAGCGGCAGCCATAGCGTGAGGACCCTGAAGAGCAGGGTTGCCGCCAGTGCGGCTTCCAGCGGAACGCCGAGCAAGTGGAGCGCGCCGGTGGAACTCGCCTCGAAGCTGCCGAGACCCATCGGGATCGGACCCAGAGTGACGACTATCGAGGCTGAGATGACCGAGATGAAGGACGTCATATAGCCGGCATCCTGCCCGAACGCGCGAAGGCACGTCATCATCGTTCCCGCATCGGCGAGGAACACCAGACCGTTGCAAGCCGCGACGCGAAGGACGAGAATCCGGTCTCCGACGATGTCACCCGGCGCCTCGCCGACAATCGGAAGCAACGTCCTCACGATGGGAATGCGTTCGAGAAATGGCGATAGCGGATGACTGCCGCGCCGTCTGAGAAACAGGGCGAAACTTGGGATCGCGATCGCAACCATTACGAAAATGGCCACAAGCGCATCGATCAGAAGACTTGCCATTCCCTCGAGCCAGAGCAGGAGCAGCATGACTAGCGCCAGCGCTGCATACACGGCGTAGAAGCCGATCATGGAAACGAGCAGCGTCGCCACGGCGGTCCCGCGTGGTGCTCCCAATTGAACGAGCCGCTCGATGAGCAGCATATTGCCCCCCATGCCGGCTACTGGGATCACCTGATCGGCAAACAGTTTCGAGAGCGCGATGGGCAGCAGGCGCCACAGCGGCTGCGGATCGCCCGCGCGCCACAGGACGGCACGCCAGCCGAGCGAGAGGCTGACATAAGTGCTCCCCTGCAGCGCAAGTCCTGCGGTCAGCCACGCGGGTTGGGCATGCCGCAACAGCACGCCAAACGCTCTGAGATCGCCGAAGTGCGACACAGCCCAGACGAGCATGGCAATGGCTGCCACGCCAACTGCCAGTCCGGCGATGCGGCGCGTGAGGCTGCCTCCGATCTTCATCCGTGCCGAGCCCGCGCGTGCATCTGACCCACCCTTGAAATTGCCGCCCCCTTGAGCAGCTCCGCAGTCGCCAGATAGAGGACGACGATCAGGCCGAGCCCGGCGGTGACGGCCAGCGGCGGTGCGACGAAGCCGAACCAGCGGGCGGCCGGCGTAAACGGCAGGACCATCGCCGCCAGCAACGCGCCGAGCGACGTCAAGGCGAGCATGGGACTTGCCAGGTCGCGCCATGGCCGGCCGTTGGTGCGGATGATGAAGATCACGAGAACCTGAGTCGCCATCGATTCGAGGAACCAGGCCGTCCGGAACTCGGGCGGTGACACGTGAAAGAACAGCAAAAGGCCGGCGAAGGTCAGCAAGTCGAATGCCGATGAGAGCGGCCCCATCACCGCGGCGAAGCGGATCAGCGCGCGCATGTTCCAGACCTGGGGCCTCGCGACGGCCTCGGGGCGTACGCCGTCGAACGGGATGCCGATCTCGGAGATGTCGTAGAGCAGGTTGTTGAGCAGGATTTGCGTCGGCAGCATCGGCAGGAAGGGCAGGAACAGCGCGGCCGCGGCCATCGAGAGCATGTTGCCGAAGTTGGAACTGGCGCCCATCCGGATGTACTTGAGGATGTTGGCGAACGTTCTGCGGCCCTCCTCGACGCCGTCGGCGACGACGCCGAGATCGCTCTCGAGCATGATCATGTCCGCCGATGCCTGGGCTACGCCCGCGGCGCCCTCCACCGAGAGGCCGATGTCGGCAGCCCTCAGCGCGGGCGCATCATTGATCCCGTCGCCCATGTAACCGACGATCGCACCGCTCGCCTGAAGCGCGCGGATAAGCCGGGACTTCTGATCGGGCGCGAGACGGCCGAAGGCATCCACCGATCGCACCTGGACCGCCAGCGCGGCATCGCTGAGCCTGGCGATGTCGGCGCCAGAAAGAACCCGCTTCGCTGACAGGCCGACCAAGCCCGCAAGACGCTTCACGACGACGGGGTCGTCGCCCGACAGGATCTTAAGGCTCACTCCTGCTGCATGCAGCCTGGCGACCGCGGCGGCCGCGGTTGCCTTGGGCGGGTCTGCAAATGCGCAAAATCCTTCGAAGACCAGATCGACCTCGTCATCTGCCGTGATCGCCTGGCTGGGGCTGTCCCATGTCCGCGATCCGATCGCGATGGTCCTGAGGCCTTCTTCGGCAAGCTTGCGAACCTGCTCGAGCGCAGTGGCACGCTCGGCATCTCCGAAGGGAATGCTGCCGTGGTTCGAGCGGCTCGCAGTACAGGCTGCCAGGACGGATTCTGGCGCACCCTTGGCGATCAGCAGGCTCTTTTCCGGGCCGTTGGCCATCACCGACCCCATGCGGCGATTGAAATCGAAGGCCAGCCGCGAGACGAGCACCCATCCGTCGGCCGCCTTCGGCACCGCACCAACCAGCGCTGCGTCGAGCGCGCCGCTGTCACCGCCCAGATCGGCGGCAATTGCGCCGAGCATGGAGGGACGAGGATCGTCGCCTCCGACAGGGCCAAGGCTTCTTGCCAAACTGATCTGCGCCGAGGTGAGCGTGCCCGTCTTGTCCGTGCAAAGCACGGTCATCGCGCCGAGATCGTGGATCGAGGCCAGTCGTTTGACGATGACCTTCTTTTTGGCCATCCGCATTGCGCCTCGTGACAAGGTCACCGTGGTGATCATCGGCAGCAATTCGGGCGTGAGCCCGACTGCAAGCGCCACCGCGAACAACAGCGATTGCAGCAAGGGCCGCCCGAAGAAAATGCTTGCTGTAAGCACGACGACGACAAGCGCGATTGTCAGACGCGCGGTCAGAAGACCGTAAGCGTGCAGGTCACGCTGAAACGGAGATGTCGCGGGGGGCGCCTGCAAGGCTGAAGCCGCCGCACCGAACAGCGTATCGCGTCCCGTGCCGACCACCAAGCCGATCGCTTCTCCTGTCTGCGCGACGGATCCGCGAAACAGCGCGTTGGAGGCTTGCGCTGCCGTGGTTGCGGTGACGAGACCGGGGCGCTTCTCGACCGGGTAAGGCTCGCCGGTCAGAGCCGCCTCGTTGGCGGTGAACGCGGTTCCGTCAAGCATGAGCGCGTCCGCCGGGACGATGTCGCCTGCGCGCACCCGGATGACGTCGCCCGGAACGACCGCTTCGACTTCGATCTCTGAGAACGCGTCGCCTCGCTGGACCCATGCCTTGAGGGCGACAGACTTCTTGAGCACGTCGGCGGCCCGCACCGCGCGGCCTTCCTGGACCGTGTCGAGGCCGATCGACATCGAGAGGATCGCGACGATGATCGAACCGCCGATGATGTCACCGGTAACCGCAGACACCACGCCAGCCGCGAGTAGAATCAGCGACAGTGGTTCGAGCAGGCGGCCGACGACCACCCGGATCAGGTCAGGGCGTTTATCCGCCGCATCTGCATTGGGGCCGATGCGCCGTAGGCGCTCATCGGCATCCTTCATGGCGAGGCCCTGGCGACTTGAATTGAGGCTCGCGAAAAGAGAGTCGGCGGATCGGGTCCAGAAAGGCGGTTGGGCCGGGCTGTCACCGCTCGCCCCGGGCTTCAAGTCCATTGCTCGTTCTTTTCCGCCGGTGTCCGTTACGCGGCGATAGCGTGAACGCTCGGACTGGATAGGATCGGGAATTACCTACAGACCCTCATCGAACCTCGCGGGCTCTGCCAACTCATGCTGGGATCGCTGTCGACTGATCGCCGCTCTCGCGCGGCCCTCCACGTGTAGGAGGGCCGCGCCGGTTTGCCCGCGTAAGGACGCTCGGGGACGCGCCTTTGTGCTGCGCACGCCCGAGCATCACTGACCTATTTCGCTGCTGCTGCTGGCGCCGCTGGAGCTGGCGCAGCAGCCGGCGGTGGCGGACCGTCGCCATCGCGGTCACCGCCGGGAGGTGGCGGGCCGTCTGGGTCCCGGTCATCGCGCGGCCCGTGATGGCCATGCGGAGGCCCGCCGAGCGGTTCCAGCGCGATCACCTTGTTGTCCGGGCCGACGAGAAAGGCGGCGTGGACGAAGCCGCGATCGAAGCGGCCCTGAACGGTCACCGGCTCGTTCGGGGTCACGAGCGAGCGGTCGTCGCCCTCGCGCCCCAGATCGACCAACGCGCGGCCCGACACGTCGGCCACGATCACCTTGTTGCCGTAGATCTCAGCGACGTGGCCGCGGATGGTGACGATCCCGCCCGACGACAGTGCGCGGATCGCGGTCGGCGCGGCCGGGGCCATCGACACCGATGGCCGCGAATGGGCGGCGACCGCGGCGCCCGCCGCACCGCCGAGCACCAGGAGGCCGGCGGCGGCGAGCGCGAGTGTCTTGCGCGAACCGATGCGCGGCGGCGTGACGCGGTGAGATTGGTCTTCGTGATTGTCGGTCATGGGAAAAGCTCCGTTTGTTGTAACGAAGCCCTTCATAAGCGGCGCGGCCCCCGCTCGTCTGAACCGCCCTGTTCAGATTCGGTTTAAGCCGCAAGGGTACGCGCTGCCGGAAAGGACAAGGCATTTGCGAATACTGCTCGTCGAGGATGACGTGACCCTGGCAGACGCGGTGGCGCGCGCGCTGCGCGCCGAGAATTTCGTGGTCGACGTCGCCGGCAACGGCGAGGACGGCGGCCATCTCGGCTCGACCGAGCATTACGACGCGGCGGTCCTGGACCTGGGCCTCCCGATCCGCGACGGCGTCTCGGTCCTGCAGGGCTGGCGGGCCGAGGGCCGCACGCTGCCCGTGCTGATCCTGACCGCGCGCG
>CAJCHR010000142.1 GCA_903970225.1 Actinobacteria bacterium 21-64-8
GGTCTCCCACACCGCCACATACCCCCCCGCCCCCGCAATCCCGGCAATCATCATGATCCAGGTGATCGATGCCGCGGCCGCGCGGCGTTCGGGCATCACCCGCGCCGCAAGCAGCGCGAGCAGCGAGGTTCCCGCTGCGCCCACGCCGCCGCCGATCATCGAAAACGCGACAAGCGCGAGCGCGAACCCGAAGACCGAGCGCGCCGCGAGCCAGCTCAGCGCCGCGATCGCCAGCAGGATACCCAGTGCCAATAGCGCCATGCCGGTCAGGATCCACGGCGTCCGCCGCCGTCCGCTGTCCGACCCGTGACCCCAGGCCGGCCGCGCAAGCTGCACCGCATAATGCCACGCGACGAGTCCCGCTGGTAGCGCAGCGGGCAGCGCATATTCGACCACCATCACCCGGTTGAGCAGCGACGTCGCCAGCATCACGATCGCACCGATCGCGCTCTGCACCAGCCCCAGCCGTACGATGCCGAGCCAGCCCAGCGACGCGGTCGAGGCTGGACCGCCTACAGCGTCCACACGCCGCCAAGCGCGAACGCGGAGGCCAGCATGCCAAGCACGTACAGCGTCGTGCCGGTGGCATTGTACCAGGGCGTGTTGGCGAGCGGATCGCGGAGCAGGGTCCGCATCAAGGCCAACTGCCCCGCGAGCAGGCTCCCGACGATGACGGCGACACCATGATGCCCCCAGCTTGCCAGCAGCAGGATCACGACGCTCTGCGGTACCGCCATCACCACGCAGGCCAACCGTGCCGCGCGACCGACGCCCAGCACGACCGGAAGCGATCGCAGGCCGGTTGCACGATCCCCCTCGACCGCCTTGAAATCGTTGAGTGTCATGATGCCGTGCGCGCCGGCACTATAGAGCGCGAGGATGGCGAGCACCTGTGGGGTCGGCAAACCGCCGCGCATGACGCTCGCGCCGGTGAACCAGGTGAGCCCCTCATAGGTCAGCGCCACCACCGCCGGGCCCCATAGCCCGCTGCCCTTTAGGCGGAACGGCGGCGCGCTATAGCCCCAGGCGCAGAGCAGGCCCACGCTCGCCGCAGCGAGGACCCAGGGTCCCATCAGCCACGCCACCGCAAGCGACAGCGCCGTCCCGATCATCGCGATCCGCAGCCCCCACGCGCCGGCAATTCGGCCTGACGGGATTGGACGGTCGGGCTCGTTGATCGCATCAACATGGCGATCAAACCAATCGTTGACCGCCTGGCTCGTGCCGCACACCAGCGGTCCGGTCAGCAACACGCCCGCGATCAGGAACGGCCAGCGCGCGCCAAGCGGAATGCCCGAAGAGAGTGCGCCACACAGAAAGGCCCAGATCGGCGGAAACCAGGTGACCGGCTTCAACAGCTCGATAACGTCGCCCGGGGAAGGAAGCGGCGCCGACATGCCGCGGGATAGCGTCCAGGTCATGCACGGATGTTATGCTTGACACTCGCGATCGTCAAACAGAAATGACAACCCGATATTAACCGCTATTTCGGGTCAATTTCGTCTCCAGCGACGAGATTCCCAAGACCGTGCCGATGCATCTTCGAATACAGGCTTTGCCGGCTGACCCCGAGGATCTCCGCCGCCGAGGCGCGATTGTCAGCGGTATAGGTCAAGGCAGCCTCAATACAGAGCCGCTCGATCAGATCGGTGCTCTCGCGCACGATCTCCTTCATCGACATCCGGCCGACCAGCTCGGTCAGTTGCTCGACCGATCTCGGCACATCGCGCGTTGGCATTGGCGCAGTTCGCGGACGGCGGGCAACGCTGCGGATCGTAAAGCCGTAACACTCGCCGTCGCCCATAGGCGCTGCGACGCCGGACACCTCGATCTCCTCGACCCCGCCCGCCGATCCGCGCAGGATCGTAGCGACGTTGCGGACCGAGCCATGCTGGCGGATCTGCCCGACGATCAACTCGAGGTCGATACCGGGCCGGCCGAGCCACGTCGCGAGCGCGGCGCCGGTGACGCGTTCGACCGACGGCATTTCGGCAAGCTCGACGAACGCGCCGTTCGCCGTCAGCACATTCAGGTCGCGGTCCGTCAGCACGAAGGAGTCGGGCATCCGCTGGACGACATCGCTCAAGGCGCTGTCGAACTGATGTCCCGCGATCGCGCCGTCGGCGCGCGCGATGCGAACGATGAGCAAGGGTGCTCTCGCCTGGCGGAACAATCGTGCCGAAATTCGCACCTCGCCGCGTCGATTGTTCAGACGCAACAGGATGGGCGCGCGATCGTCCGCCGCTTCCGCCGCACCCAGATAGGCGACGAGACCGTCGCGGTCCTGCGGATCGACGATGGTGTTGACCGGATTGCCGACCAGCGCGCCATCGGATGCATCGAGCAACCGGTGCGCCGCCGGGTTCGCTTCGCGGATCCGACGCGCCTCGACGTCGACGATGAGCACGGGCTCGGATGCCATGTCGAACAGCAGGCGATAGCGGGTCTCGGCGTGACGCAGCCGAATATAGTCGCGCTCCAGCGACTGCTGGGTTTGCAGCAGGCGCTGCTGCATTTCGGCGGCACCGCGCATGTCACGGCCGATCGCGATGAGGCGATCCGGATCGCCGAGCCCCATCACCAGATAGCGCACGGGTACATCGCCGCCTGCGGCCGGATGATTGACCTGACGCCACCGCGCCGCACCGCCGCCGGTTGCAGCGGCCAGCATCTCGAGGATCTTGGGCCGGCTTTCCACCGTGACGGTATCGACCCATGCTTCGCGGATCCAGTCCGTAAAGCCATGATTGGCCAGCTCGCCCTGCGACACGGCCATGTCGAGAATCCTGCCATCCGCCGACAGGATGAGAGCGACATCGCCAACGGCGGCCAGCAGCGACGCGGCAACGGCGGCTGGAAGCGATCCGGGCATCACGTCCGGCTCCGCAAAACCCGTTTCACGGGAGGGGGCGATATGCTTGTTCATTGACGA
>CAJCHR010000143.1 GCA_903970225.1 Actinobacteria bacterium 21-64-8
GCGGTCGAGGCGGCGCGGGCCCGCGCGACGCTCGGCGAGATCTCGTCGGCGATGGAGACGAGTTTCGCGCGCTATGGCACGCAGCCGACTCCGGTGAAGGGCGTCTACGGCGCGCCTTACGAGGGCGACACGCGCTGGAACCAGGTGCTCGAAGGGGTCGAGGCGGTCGCGCGCCGCTTGGGACGCAAGCCCAAGCTGCTGGTCGCCAAGATGGGGCAGGACGGTCATGATCGCGGCGCCAACATCATCGCCTCCGCGTTCGGCGACATGGGCTTCGAGATCGTCTCGGGCCCGCTGTTCCAGACGCCCGAGGAGACCGTGGTGCTCGCGCTCGACAACAGCGTCGACGTGGTTGGCGCATCGAGCCTTGCCGCCGGCCACAAGACGCTGATCCCCGAACTGATCCAGCGCCTGCGCGAACAGGGCCGCGGTGACATCAAGGTCATCGCCGGCGGCGTGATCCCGCCGCAGGATTACGAGTTCCTGCGCGCGGCCGGGGTGCAGGGTATCTACGGGCCCGGATCCAACGTGGTCGAGTGCGCCGCCGACGTGCTGCGCCTGCTTGGTCACAACATGCCGCCCGTCGGCGAACACCTCGCCGAGGCGGCCGAGTAGGGTCTTGCCCAGCCATACGGCCTTCCTCCCCATCGCGGCTCTGATGTTCGCCACCGGGATCGGCATCCCGGTGATGGCGACGCTCAACGCCGGGCTCGGGCAGCATCTCGGCAGCCCGGTCGCGGCGACGACGATACTGTTTGCGGGCTGTCTTGCCCTGGCCGCGCTTGCGCTCACGCTGACCGGCGGCCCGCCTCCGCTGGCGCGGTTCGCGGCAACGCCGTGGCTGTTCTATATCGGTGCGATCTTCATGGCGGCTTACGCACTGTCGATCACCTGGGCGGCGCCGCGGATCGGCGTGGGAAACGCGGTGTTCTTCGTGCTGCTCGGCCAACTCGTCGCGGCGGCGGCGATAGATCATTTCGCGCTGTTCGGGGCGATGAAGACTGCGCTGACCGCCAAGCGCGTGCTTGGCATCGCCGTCATGGGCGCGGGGGTCTATCTTGCCAAGAAGCCGGTATGAGCAAGCTTGCGCGGTTTCGGACGCGATACGCGATTGCCGTCATCCGGAACTTGCGCCAGAGATCGGCGGTGAGCGGTGGGGCTCTCTCGGGCGGACAGACGAATGGCACAGCAGGCTCTGCCGAGGAATGCCTTGCATGAAGAGCCTGCGCTATATGGCGATGTGGGCGCTGCGGCGCGGTGATTGCGTTCTGGGTCAACGTAGCGGCATATATCACCGCCGGCGCGCTGGCGCTGTTTCTGTTCTCACTTTTCGTCAGGATCGGGCGAGCGGTGATTACCCTCACCGCCGAGCCGGTGGAAGACTGGCTGGAGGAGACGCTGGATGCGGCCCCTGGCTTCGTCAAGGTTCTGATGGTGGTCATCGGGTTCATCGTCATTTTCCTGATCGTTGTTTTCGTCCTGTTTCTGATTTTCTATAATTTCTCGTCCCTGTTGAAATTCGCCTATTGGATAGTCGCAACGCTGGCTGACCTGATCGGGAAAATCGCCGGCGCAGTTCCAAGGAAGTAATGCGTGTTCAAAAAGATCCTTATTGCCAATCGCGGTGAAATCGCATGCCGCGTGATCAAGACCGCCCGCCGGATGGGCATCCAGACGGTTGCGGTCTATTCGGACGCCGACGCGCGCGCGCCGTTCGTGCGGATGGCGGATGAGGCGGTGCATATCGGCCCGTCGCCCGCCGCGCAGTCGTACCTGATCCCGGAAAAGATCATCGCCGCGTGCAAGCAGACTGGCGCCGACGCGGTCCACCCGGGCTACGGCTTCCTGTCGGAGCGCACCAGCTTCGCCGAAGCGCTCGCCGCCGAGGGCATCGAGTTCATCGGACCTCCGGTGGGTGCGATCGCGGCGATGGGCGACAAGATCGAATCCAAGAAGCTCGCGCTGAAGGCGGGCGTCAATGTCGTCCCCGGCTTCGTCGGCGAGATCGACGACACCGAGCACGCGGTGCGCATCTCCGAGGAGATCGGCTACCCGGTGATGATGAAGGCCTCGGCCGGCGGCGGCGGCAAGGGCATGCGGCTCGCATACTCCGAAAAGGACGTTCGCGAAGGCTTCGAGGCAACCAAGCGCGAGGGCCTGAACTCGTTCGGCGACGACCGCGTGTTCATCGAGAAGTTCATCCTCAACCCGCGCCACATCGAGATCCAGATCCTGGGCGATAAGCATGGCAATATCCTCTATCTGAACGAACGTGAGTGCTCTATCCAGCGCCGCCACCAGAAGGTGGTCGAAGAGGCGCCGTCACCGTTCGTCACTCCCAAGATGCGCAAGGCGATGGGCGAGCAGTGCGTCGCACTGTCGCGGGCGGTCGGCTATTACAGCGCGGGCACGGTCGAACTGATCGTCTCTGGCGCGGATCCGACGGGGGAGAGCTTCTACTTCCTCGAGATGAACACCCGGCTTCAGGTCGAACATCCGGTGACTGAGGCGATCACCGGGATCGATCTGGTCGAGCAGATGATCCGGGTTGCGGCGGGCGAAAAGCTCGCATTCACGCAGGACGACATCACGATCGATGGCTGGGCGATCGAGAACCGC
>CAJCHR010000144.1 GCA_903970225.1 Actinobacteria bacterium 21-64-8
GCGCCTTACGCCCGTGCGCGCTACGGCGCGACCGCGACAAAGCTCTATCGCCTGCTCGACGACCGGCTGAGCCGGCATGCGTGGCTCGCGGGCGGCGATTACTCGATCGCCGACATCGCCACGCAGCCCTGGGCCTACTACCTCGAGCGCCACGGCTTCGACGCCGCCGAGTACCCCGCGCTGGTCGCCTGGCGCGAGCGCATCCAGGCCCGCCCGGCCGCGCAGCGCGTGGGGCCACGCGTGGAAGCCGCGTTCTCGGTCCCGTCCGAAGCCACCCGCAAGAACGCCACAGACACCGACCTCGACCGCTTCTTCAACCGCACCGAAACCGTGCCGCAAGCGGACTTCTCGCTGGTGCGCGAGATGTGAGCGCACTTCCCCCTCCCGCTTGCGGGAGTGGCCAGGAGTGGGCACGCGGCGCGCAGCGCCGCGCTTCGACGCGAGCGGAACAGGCCCACCCCCGACCCCTCCCGCAGGCGGGAGGGGAGAAAGCCGCACTGGCGATTCGCGGCGGAATCCCTATCTTTGAGTGGCGCCAGCGGTAGCGCGGGGGCTTCGACACCGCGTAAACAGGACGGCTGGGGGAAACCCCGCCCGCCCCGTTGCCGCAAGGGCCCACGATACCGCATCCTGTGCAGCCTTACGCGTCGCCCTGCGTCGATTCGGGCCAGCAAGCCTTCCGGAGTTTCCCAATGCCTCTTCTCGAAGCCCGCAAGACCTACAAGCCCTTCGAATATCCGTGGGCCTACGAGTTCTGGAAGCGCCAGCAGCAGATCCACTGGATGCCCGAGGAAGTGCCGCTCGGCGAGGATTGCCGCGACTGGGCGCAGAAGCTCTCCGAGCACGAGCGCAACCTGCTCACGCAGATCTTCCGCTTCTTCACCCAGGCCGACGTCGAGGTGCAGGATTGCTACCACGACAAGTACGGCCGCGTGTTCAAGCCGACCGAGATCAAGATGATGCTCGCCGCGTTCTCCAACATGGAGACCGTGCACATCGCCGCGTACTCGCACCTGCTCGACACGATCGGCATGCCCGAGAGCGAGTACGGCATGTTCCTCGAATACCAGGAGCTGCGCGACAAGCACGATTACCTGCAGCAGTTCGGCGTCGACAACGATCAGGACATCGCGCGCACGCTCGCGATGTTCGGCGGCTTCACCGAGGGGCTGCAGCTGTTCGCCAGCTTCGCGATGCTGATGAACTTCCCGCGCTTCAACAAGATGAAGGGCATGGGCCAGATCGTCACCTGGTCGGTCCGCGACGAGACGCTCCACTGCGAGGGCATCGTGCGCCTGTTCCACGCCTTCACCGCCGAGCGCCAGTGCCTGACCAAGGCGGTCAAGGAAGACATCATCGACTGCTGCCAGAAGACCGTGCGGCTGGAAGACGCGTTCATCGACCTCGCCTTCGAGATGGGCCCGGTGCCCGGAATGAGCGCCAAGGACATCAAGAAGTACATCCGCTACATCGCCGACTGGCGCCTCTCGCAGCTGGGCCTGCCCGCGATCTACATGGCCGAGGACCACCCCCTGCCGTGGCTGACCCCGCTGCTCAACGGCGTGGAGCACGCCAACTTCTTCGAGACGCGCGCGACGGAGTATTCGAAGGGCGCGACCAAGGGGAACTGGCAGGACGTGTGGTCCTCGTTCGACTCGCGCCGCAATGCGCGCGCGAACGACGGCGGCGAGCTGGTGAGCCTCGAGGGCGAAGCAGAGGATATGTTCGCCAAGGCGGGGATCGCGGCGGAGTAGTGTGGAGTTCGAATACGATCCGATGAAGAGCGCGGAGAATGAGGCGCAGCGCGGGCTGCCGTTCACATTCGCTCCGCTGATTTTCGAAGGGCCGTACATCGAGGAGCAGGATCAACGCGAGGATTACGGTGAGCCTCGCTTCATCGCGACCGGCCCGATCGTGGAATTTGGCGGCCGGGTGTTCGTGGTGGTATACACATGGCGCGGCGCCGCGCGCCGGATCATCAGCTTCAGGAAAGCCAATGGCCGAGAAATCCGAAACTACCGCGCGCATTACGCCTGAGGACGCACGCGCAGCAGCAAAAGCATGGGCGACGCCGGAGAACCTCGCCATGCTGGATGCCATGACCGATGAAGCCATCGCTGCGCAAATTGCCGGCGATCCCGAGGTCGCGCCCGAACTTAGCGATGAGTGGTTCGAGAGCGCCCGGTTGGTGATCCCGCTCAAGGGACGCAAGCGAGCGGCGTAGCGAGAAGCGCATGCTTATCGGTGAAAGCATTCGAAGCGCCGCTGATGCTGGCAGGCGGGCGCGCCGGTTCGCGTAAAGCCGCTTCTCGATCCCTCGACATCGTTGATCTCGATCGCCGGCCTGCTGGCAGCCCGCAGTGACCAGACGCGCCGCCGCAAAGCGGCTGCGTAAGCCAAACCCACCACCCGTCGCCCCTGCGCAGGCAGGGGCCTATCCAAACTCTCCGTATCGATGCCGGCTTCGCGCCCGGGTGCGGCATAGGATGGGCCCCTGCCTGCGCAGGGGCGACGGGGCGAGGGCTTGGCGCCGCTCCGACACTCGCGAAATGCGAACGGTTCGCGCGTTAATCGATGTCAACCCGTTGCCGTCATGTCGCTGACCCGATACTGCTGCACCGCAATAAGCGGGGATACGGCTTTGCGGGTTCGAGTTTCACTGGTCGCTGTTCTGCTCGCCGCATCCGCGTGCAGCAAGCAGGCGCCCCCCCCGCCGCCCCCGCCCGAGGTCACCGCCGCGCTGCCGCTGCAGCACGAAGTGATCGACTGGGACGACTATACCGGGCGGTTCGAGGCGCCCGAGGATGTCGAGGTCAAAGCGCGCGTCACCGGCGTGATCAGCGCGATCCACTTCAGGAACGGACAGGACGTCAAGGCCGGCGCGCCGCTGTTCACGATCGATCCGCGACCGTACCAGGCGGCGCTGGCTCAGGCCAAGGGCCAGGAGGCCAAGGCGCAGGCCGCCGTCGTCAACACGCGGCAGGTGACCAGGCGCAGCCAGGCACTGGTCGCGGCCAACGCGGTGAGCAAGGAAGAGGTCGAGACCGACGTCGCCAACCAGCGTAGCGCGGCGGCCGATCTGGCCGCGGCGCAGGCGACGGTTCGCAACGCCGCGCTGAACCTCAGTTTCACCACGGTCTACGCGCCGTTCGGCGGGCGCGTGTCGGACCGCAAGGTGAGCCTGGGCGATACCGTGATCGACGGGCAGACGGTGCTGACCCGCGTGGTCTCGCTCGACCCGATCTGGTTCAGCTTCGAAGGCGCGGAAGCGTTCTACCTCAAGAACTTGCGCCAGGCGCAGCGCGGCGAGCGCGGCTCCTCGCGCTACACCGCCAACCCGGTCGACATCCAGCTCGCCGACGAAGACGCGTACCGCTGGCACGGGCGGATGGTGTTCCTGGACAACGCGGTCGATCCCAATTCGGGCACGATCCGGGCGCGCGCGGTGGTGCCGAATCCGCGGCACTTCCTGACCCCGGGCATGTACGGCCGTGCGCGGCTGCTCGGATCGGGCAAGTACACCGCGATGCTGGTCCCCGACGAGGCGATCGTCACCGACCAGACGCGGCGGCTGGTCTACGTGGTCGGGCAGGACGGCAAAGTGCTCGCCCGCCCGGTCGAGATCGGGGCCAAGGTCGAGGGACTGCGGATCGTGCGCGCGGGCCTTGCGCCCACCGAACGCGTGATCCTGGATGGGCTCGGCAAAGTGCGGCCGGGCGCGGCGGTCAAAGTGCTGAAGGGACAGATCGTGGCGCGGCCCGAAACCCAGCCGGGGCCGAACGCGCCGCTGTCGGAGCCCTTGTCGGGCCAGGCGACGACGGAATAACGCGGTGAAATTGCCGCATTTCTTCATCGACCGGCCGATCTTCGCGGCCGTGCTCTCGGTGCTGATCGCGATCATGGGCGCGATCGCGTTCCCGACGCTGCCGATCGCGCAGTACCCGGAGATCGCCCCGCCGACGGTCGTGGTCAACGCGAGCTATCCCGGCGCCTCGGCCGAGACGCTGGCCGAAACCGTCGCCGCGCCGATCGAAGAGGCGATCAACGGCGTCGAGGGCATGATCTACATGTCGTCCTCGTCGATCGGCAACGGCCAGGTCCAGATCACCGTCAGCTTCCGCCAGGGGGTCGACGTCAACCAGGCGCAAGTGCTGGTGCAGAACCGCGTCACCACCGCCGAGCCGCGCCTGCCCGACGACGTGCGGCGGATCGGCGTGACCGTCGACAAGTCCTCGCCCGATCTGATCCTGGTGGCATTCTTCCGCTCCCCCGACCAGTCGCTGAGCCAGGACTACATCTCGAACTACGTCACGCTGCAAGTGCTCGACCGGATCAAGCGCGTGCAGGGCGTGGGGCTCGCGCAGCTCAACGGCGCGCGCGATTACGGCATGCGGATCTGGATCAACCCGGGACTCGCCGCCGCGCGAAACATGACCGTCGACGAGGTGGTCGCCGCGATCCGCGCGCAGAACGTCCAGGTCGCCGCGGGCTCGATCGGTCAGCCGCCCTACGGCAAGGGGGGCGCCGCGTTCGAGCTGGGCATCCAGGCCAAGGGGCGGCTGACCACGCCCGAGGAATTCGGCGAGATCATCGTCAAGCGCGACACCGAGGGACGGCTGACACGGCTGCGCGATCTGGCCAGGATCGAGCTGGGCGCGACCGATTATGGCATCAACGCCTACCTCCACGGCAAGCCCGCGATCGCGCTCGGCGTGGCGCAGCTTCCGGGCTCGAACGCCCTGAAGACCGCCGAAGCCGTGCGTGCGGAACTCAAGGCGGCGTCGAAGGACTTCCCGCCGGGGATGGTCTACTCGGTCGATTACGATCCCACCGAGTACATCCAGGAATCGATCAGCGCGGTCGAGCACACGCTGGTCGAGGCGATCATCCTGGTCAGCCTGGTGGTGCTATTGTTCCTGCAGAGCTGGCGCGCGGCGCTGATCCCGATCATCGCGATCCCGATCTCGCTGATCGGCTCGTTCGCCGCGCTGGCCGCGCTCGGGCTGTCGCTCAACAACCTGTCGCTGTTCGGGCTGGTGCTCGCGATCGGCATCGTCGTCGATGACGCGATCGTGGTGATCGAGAACGTCGAGCGATTGATGGAGCAGGAGCATCTCTCGCCCAAGGAGGCCGCGCACAAGAGCATGGACGAGGTTTCCGGCGCGCTGATCGCGATCGCGCTGGTGCTGGTCGGCGTGTTCCTGCCGACCGCGTTCATTCCTGGCATCTCGGGGCAGTTCTACCAGCAGTTCGCGGTGACGATCGCCTCGGCGACGCTGATCTCGGCGTTCGTCTCGCTGACGCTCTCCCCGGCGCTCGCCGCGCTGATCCTCAAGCCGCGCGACCACAATGCGCCCCGGCGCGAGGGATGGCGCGGATGGCCGGGCAAGTTCGCGCGCGGCTTCAACCGCGGGTTCGACGGGCTGTCGACGCGCTACGGCTCGCTGACCTCGCGACTGGTGCGGCTGGTGGCGGCAGTGGGCATCGTTTACGTCCTGTTGCTCGCGATTGCCGGTTGGCGGTTCTATGAGACGCCGAGCGGGTTCATCCCGGCGCAGGACCAGGGCTACCTGATCGGCGTGGTGCAGTTGCCGCCGGGCTCCTCGCTCGCGCGCACCGATGCGGTGATGAAAGAGGCGATCGCGCGCGCGCTCAAGCAGCCGGGCGTGCTCAACGCCGCCGGGTTCGCCGGTCTCGACGGCGCGAGCTTCACCGCCGCGCCCAACGCGGGCGTGATCTTCTTCACGCTCAAGCCCCACGCCGATCGCAAGCAGACCGCCACCGAGGTGCAGGGCGAGCTTTACGGGGCGTTCTCGACGATCCGCGACGGCAACCTGCTGGTGATCGCGCCGCCCCCGGTCAACGGGATCGGCACCGGCGGCGGCTTCAAGATGATGATCGAGGACCGAGAGGGCCACGGCTATCCCGAGCTTGCCAAAGTCGCGCAGAGCATGATGATCGAGTCGGCCAAGCTCGAGCCGGTCGCGGGCGCGTTTACCTTGTTCAACGTCGGCACCCCGCGGCTGTATGCCGACATCGATCGCGAGCGGGCGGAGCGAATGGGCGTACCGGTCGAGAACGTATTCTCGACGCTGGGCACTTATCTGGGCTCGACATATATCAACGATTTCAACTTGCTGGGCCACACGTTCCGGGTCACCGCGCAGGCCGACGCGCCCTATCGCAGCGACATTTCCGATGTCGAGCAACTCAAGACCCGCTCCGCGACGGGTGGGATGGTGCCGCTCAGTTCGCTGCTCACGCTCAAGAACGACGCCGGGCCATACCGCGTCGTGCGCTACAACCTCCACACGGCGGCCGAGCTTCAGGGCGATACCAAGCCGGGATATTCGACCGGCGAATCGCTGAAGGCGATGGAAGAGCTTGCGCAGCGGGTGCTGCCGGAAGGCTATACCTACGAATGGACCGAACTCGCCTATCAGCAGAAGCAGGCGGGCAACACCGGTGCGATCGCCTTTGCGCTCGCGGTGGTATTCGTGTTCCTGCTGCTGGCGGCACTGTACGAGAGCCTGATCCTGCCGCTGGCGGTGATCCTGATCGTGCCGATGTGCCTGCTCGCGGCGATCCTGGGAGTCGATGCGATGGGGATGGACAACAATATCCTCACGCAAATCGGCCTGGTCGTGCTGATCGGCCTTGCCGCCAAGAACGCGATCCTGATCGTCGAGTTCGCGCGACAGGGAGAGGACGAGGGGCTCAGCATCTGGGACGCGGCGATCCAGGCCGCGCACCAGCGCCTGCGGCCGATCCTGATGACCTCGATCGCGTTCATCCTGGGCGTGCTGCCGCTGGTGATCAGCAGCGGGCCGGGGTCCGAAATGCGCCGCGCGCTGGGCGTCGCGGTGTTCTTCGGCATGATCGGGGTGACGATCTTCGGCCTGCTGTTCACTCCGACGTTCTATGTGATCACCCGCAGCCTCGGCGACTTCCTCGCGCGGCGGCTGCACACCGGCAAGTACAAGCGGGAGCAGCTTGAACCAGCGCACGAGCCGGTACCGGGAAGTGGACCCGTGCCATGAAGCGCTTCTGCCTGGCCGCGAGCCTGCTGCTGACCGGATGCGCGGTCGGCCCGAACTACAGGCACCCGCAGACGCCCGACACACCGGAGAAGGCGGCGTTCGTCGATCCGGGCCTCACCAAAGTCTCGCCCGGGCCGACGCAGGGCCAGTGGTGGCACTTGTTCAACGATCCCGCGCTCGACCGGCTGATCGCCGATGCGCTCGCGCACAACACGGATGTGCGGCAGGCGGCCGCCAACTTGCGCAAGGCACGTGGGCTGCTGTCTGAGGCGCGCACGCAGCTGCTACCGACGACGCAAGTCTCGGCGGGCTACACGCGCTCACGAACCGGGGCGGAT
>CAJCHR010000145.1 GCA_903970225.1 Actinobacteria bacterium 21-64-8
GCCCACGCCCGCCGCGCCGAACCCGCCGCCGAAGATGCCGCCGCCACCGCCGAAGCTGATGTCGTTCTTGGCGGCATAGCCTTCCTCGGTCGCGATCGTTTCGGTGGTGCGCACGTTGGTGACGCTGAGCACGGTGTTCGCTTCCATCTTGCGGCTCTTGATACCGCCGATCAGCCCGCCGAACGGACCGCCGAGCAATCCGCCGATACCCGCCGCGGCCCCTGAGCCTTGCGCATTGTGGTTCGACGCCTGCACTTCGGCGACGAGCACGTAATCGGCCGCCTTGATCTGGTTCTGTCCGACGTTCGAACGGCGCTGCAGGCCGAGCCCGCCGCCGATCGCACGCTCCTTTTCGGCCGCGGCCAGGCCGCTGCCGCGATCCACCAGGTTGAAGCAGCCCGAGCGCTGGACGAGGACCTTGAGCAGCTTCTGCGGCGGCGCGAGCTGGAACTGGGTCCAGCCGCTGGGATCATCGCCGTCCATGATCGAGATCGTGCCGAGCTTGCGCACGCAATGCGGCACGTCCGTCATCGCCTGGCGCTGCAGCTTTTCGGCGTTCGAGGGCTTGGCCTGCCGCGGCTCAGCCTGCAGCGACGTACTCCCGAGCAGCGCGCACAACGCGACCGCACTCACAAACTTGTGCATCGTAATAGCCCCCTCCGAAACCGCGCGACCTCGTCCCTTCGCGCGTTGAACGCAGCGAAATGTCAAGTTCGGGCGATTCGGACAACCCAAATACGACCGGCCGCTCCGAAACGACCGAATTGTCCGCCCCCGCGGTTGTGAGTTATTGCCGATCGAAGCAACACGCGGCGCGGGGACTTGGCGAAGACGCCCCAAGTCGCCAAGACACCGCAGATGCCCACGACCCGGTCTACTCCAACATCGAGCCTGCACCCCGTCTACGATACGATGCCGCGCACGATCTTCGAGCATATGTCGGCGCTGTGCCGCCAGAGCGGTGCGATCAACCTGGGCCAGGGTTTCCCCGATGGCACCCCGCCGCCCGAGCTGATCGCAGCGGCGCAGCGCGCGCTGGCCGAGCGATCGAGCCAGTATCCGCCCAGCGTCGGCATTCCCGAACTTCGCAGCGCAGTGTGTGATTTCTATGCGAGGCGACAAGGCCTGAGCCTCGACCCCGCGCAAGTGGTCGTTACCTCGGGCGGGACCGAGGCTCTGGCTGCGGCGATCCTGGCGCTGGTCAGCGAGGGCGACGAGGTCATCCTGTTCCAGCCCGCTTACGACGCCTATGCCCCGCTGGTCCGCCGCGCGGGCGGCGTGCCGGTCATGATCCCGCTTGCGCCGCCTGACTGGCGTTATCCGCTGGACCGGCTCGAAGCCGCGATCAGTCCAAGAACCAGAGTGCTGATCCTGAACGATCCACTCAATCCCGCCGGGACAGGGGCGAGCGAGGCGGAACTTGGCGGCATCGCCGCGCTGTGCGCCGCGCACCGCCTGACCGCGATCTGCGACGAAGTGTGGGAGGAGGTGCGCTTCGACGGGGTGCCTCACCGCTCGCTGTTGTCGTTTCCGGGCATGGCCGAGCGGACGGTGAAGATCGGATCGGCCGGGAAGATCTTCGGGCTGACCGGCTGGAAAGTCGGCTGGATCATCGCGGGCGCAGAGCTCGCCGCGGGGATCGCCAGGGCGCATCAGTTCCTGACCTTCACCACCCCGCCCGCGCTCCAGTGGGCCGTCGCCGAGGGGCTTGCGCTGCCCGACGCTTGGTTCGCAGCGCAGCGCACCGGCTGGGCCGCCTCGCGTGAGCGGTTGCGCACGGCCCTGGCAGGAGCGGGCTACGTGGTGCTTCCCAACGCGGCGACCTGGTTCCTGTGTGCCGACCTGGCCGCCTCTGGGATCCCCCTCGACGACCGGACATTCAGCGACCGCGCGGTGGCCGAGGCCGGCGTCGCGACGATCCCGCTCTCGGCCCTGTTCGAGGGGGCCGAGGCGCCCGCAAGCATCGTGCGCTTTTGCTACAGCAAGCCCGACCTGGTGCTCGATGACGCAGCGCGGCGGCTGGCGTGCTTTCGCGAGGCGCTGTGCTGAGCGACAGAACGGTGACCTCGACAAGCCGTTACCGAGGCCAAACCGGCCGATAAATGTGAAATTTATTCACCTATGGATGGTTTTTCGTAGATTATTTCGGTAAGGATTTTGCCGACGGCAACTAACTATCCGCGACACGGTTACAGTCACTCAGACCGAGTGACGGCGGGATGACCAAGGCACGCAGAGACGGACGCGATCCCGCGTACTCGTATCGAGGTGCAACGCAGGGGGCCCAGAAATGCATCGTATCAAAATTAGCGTGCTGGCCGCCGTTGGACTTGCCGCTGCCTCGTCACCCGCGAATGCCGCAAATTACACTTTGTCGCTGACCGGCGATCCCTCGCTGCTGGCGCCGGGCACCTTCGTGGGCGGCACGAAAGCCGCACTTGTGCTGGCCGGTCTCGACGGGACGAGCCCGCTCAGCGTCAGCCAGGGTGACAGCGTCAACGTGACGGTGACTCTCAGCAGCCTGCTCACGATATCCCCCATCAGCGGCCTGACCGCGGTGGACGATCTGTTTTCGGGCACCGGTTTCGATGGTTCGCCGGTCAACACGACCGACGTGTTCAGTTTCTACAACGGCGGGACCCTGGTTGCGACGTACAGTGGCGGTGATGGAACGAGCCTGCAGCTCGCGAGCGGCATCAGCTATGCGCCCGGCACGACCCTCACGTTCGATAGCTACACCGACAATTTCACGATCAACACACTGACGGGCACCGCATCGCTGAACGGCGCGCGGTTCACTTACGATCGATTCTTCGCGGCGCCCGAGCCTGCGACGTGGATGCTCACCATCGCGGGAATGGGCCTGGTCGGCGGCGCGATGCGGCGAAAGCGCGCCGCGGTGCGTCTTGCCTGAAGTTCGTTAGCTGACCCGCACCAGCCGGGTCAGCTCGAACGGCAAGTCGTAACCGTCCCACACCGAGTCGAAATCGAGCGCCTTCCCAGCGGGTACCAGCCGCGAGACGCCCGAATTCGCGACGGTCTCCGCCAGTTCCTGAACCTCTTCGGGCGAAAACCCGAAATGCGTGATCGTCTGATCCCGCTCTTGTGCCATCGCTGCGATGGCCGGAATCCCGTCAATGAAATCGACCCACAGAAACCCGCCGCCGACTCGCTCTTCGTGGCGGGACGTCGCCCGGGTCATCACCGTGGTCAGTGCCGGATCGCGCCACGCGATCGCTTCGGCATCGCCGGTGGCGGCGGCCTGGAACGCGACCACCATCTTGCGCATGAACTGCCCGGTGCCCGCGCCAGTGTCGCTGCCGATCGCCAGCGCCGACACAGCCTCGAGCAGCGCCTCGATCGCCGCGCCGTGCTCTTCGCGGCTACCGATGACATAGAGCACGCTCGGCGAGGAGCAGGCCATCTGGTCGAAGATGAAGATGTCGTTGGTGATGCGGCTCGCCAATGCGCGCATGCCGGCTGCGTCGAGCATGGCCACCGCGCTTCCCTTGATGACGCAGAACGACGATCGATCGCCGAACCAGATCGCCTTGCCGCCATCGCGGAGCGGCAGCGGGGCGAACGCGCCGACCTTGGCGTCACCCCCCCAGACCACGCGCGCATCGCTCTCGGCGGAGATCGCGCGGTTGAGCGCGCCAGTGGCGCTGTACTGGACGAAGAACTGCGTCTCTGCGCCTTCGCCCGCGAGCTCGGTCAGGAACATCTCGCACACCGATCGGATCACCGAGCCGAACTCGGTCGGCACCCGGGTGACGTTGGCGTTGCCCGCGAGGTAGCTCAGCACCCACGAGTAAAGGAACACGGTCTCTACATTCGCCGGCGGCAAGTGGAACACCACGCCGCGCGGGCGCGCGATCGTCTTTGGCGGGAGGCGTTTGGCGAAATTTCCGCCGAGCGCTTCGAGCGCGGCCTTGCGCGTCCAGAACGCGAAATGGGTGATGAAGGAGGACGCTTGCGGGCCCCCTCTGCGCAGCAGGCGCTCGCTGACGCGCGCGACCAGCGCGATCCGCTCGGGCGCGAACGGGGCTGCAGGCGCCCGGCGCGCGGCGGCGAGCCGGGCGATCAGTTCGCTTCCGGCGATCGTCTGGGTCTTGCCGCCGGGTCCAAGCAGTTCGGCACGCTCGATCGCGGCGTTCATGCAGCTATCGCCCCGATGACATCGCTGCATCCGCGCAGCTCGGCCTTCTTGATGCGCCCGTGGATACGGATCGCCTTGCCCAGACGGCCATCGACACCGGCATCGACCGTGACGATCTCGCCGAGGTCCTCGGTCAGCACGCTGTGTCCAGGATAGGATGTCGGCAGCAGCGAGATCACCTGGATCACACCGACTTCGCCGGGGCCGAGCGGTTCGAGCGTTTCGGGATGGCGGATGATCACGTCGGCGAAATTGGGCGGATAGAGCAATCCGTCGCTCGCCTCGATGAACATCGATCCCATCTGCTCGACGAAGCCATAGAAGTTGAAGATCTTCGTGAGGCCAAAGCGGCGCCCCAATGCGGCGCGGAATTCGGCGTTCGAGACCGCTTCGGCTTCCAGCTTCTTCCAGCCGCCCGAATGGATCAGCGTGGCGTTCGACAGATCGAGCTCTCCGTCCGCGAACTGCTTGTGCAAGCCAATCCAGACCAGGAAGGTGAAGCCGAACAGGAAGAACGGCGCGTCGCCGTTGGCCGCGACGAATGCTACGATCGTGTTCCGGTCGACCGAGAGGTCGGCGTTCAACGCGAACGCCGGCTTGGCGCCGAACTTCATCATGCCCAGCACGCCGCCGCCTCGCGCGGTGAGCGTCGTCGCCCTGATCACGTCCTTGGTGTCGATCGCCAGGAACGGCAGCCGCCGCGAACCCAGGATCGGACGGTAGCTGGCGACCAGCGCGCGCGCCTGCCGCGCCGAAGTCTCGGCATCGACGATGATCCGGCTGGGGCGCTGGCCGGTGGTGCCCGACGAAGTGAGCACCGTCGTCTTCCCGGCGCTGCTCCTGAGGTCGATTTCCTTGAACAAGCCCACGGGGATGTAAGGCGCATCCGCCAGCGACGCGTATATCCTTGGCCCACCCCACGCGATGTCGACGATCCGCGCGTATTCGGGCGAGTTCGCGTAGTGATGCCGGGCGAGGTCGTTGAAGCCTTCGAGCAGCAACGCCTCCTTGCGCGCCTGCGGCAGCGAGAACGGCTCGGTCTCGATCATCCGGTCGAACAGGTCTGTTTCAGACACCGGACACCTCGCGCAACTGGCCGTAGCTGACTTTCCCGCCCGGGGTGCGCGGGATCGCGTCGATCCGCCGTACCGAGAGCGTCGCAGGCGGAATCTTGTACTCGATCGCGAGCGTGCGGGCGCGGTCTTTTACATCCGGGTCGTCCGCCCCTTCGTAGAACACCAGGATCTTCTCACCGCCGTCGAGGCAGGCGACGGGGACCAAGGACGCGAATTCGGCCTCGATCTGGTCGAGCCCGATGCGCAGACCGGCGATCTTGGCGAAGCGCTTGGTGCGTCCGGTGAGGAACAGGTGGCCTTCGCCGTCGAGGTAACCGACATCGCCGGTTTCGAGACGGCCGTGCATTTCGTCGGGCTTGGCGAGATCCGCGCGGGTCTCGGCATAGCCAAGCATCACGTTGGGGCCGACGTAGTGGACATCGCCGGTCTCGCCGGATGCGACCTGCTCACCATCCCGCAGGATTTCGAGCTTTCCGCCGGGGAGCGCACTGCCGACAGAGCCGATCCGCGCGGGAAACTCGTCATGCGCCAGCGTGGTCATCCGCGGCGCGGCCTCGGTCTGACCGTACATCACATGGAACGCGCCGCCACGCGCCTCGGCAAAGTCATGGAATTTCTGCTGGGTGCGCAGATCGAGCGCGCCGCCTGCCTGAGTCAGCGTGGTGATGCAGGCAGGAATCAGTTGCATGCCAAGCCGCGAGAGCGTGACGTAATGGAACGGCACGCCGGGGAAGTGGTTTGCGCCCGCGCTCTCGATCGCTGCCCAGAATTCCTTGGACATCAGGGTGTCCGCGATCAGTACCGCCGCACCGCCGACCACGAGGTGCGAGGCAACCACCGACCAGCCGAACGAATAATGCAGCGGCAGATGTGCCGCCGCGACGCCGTTCGAGGTGATGCCGAGCACTTCGGCGATCTGGTGCGCGTTTGTAACGATCGATGACGCGGAGTGCCGCACGAACTTGGGAATGCCGGTGGTACCGGACGTCGCCAGCAGCAGAAGCAGGTCTTCCGGCAAGGCAGGATCGGCAGGGTCCGCCGCATGCTCGGCAATCGTGAGCGCATCGCCCGGGGCCGCCACGGCGTTATAGCCCTTGTCGGCAAGCCAACCCGGCAGCGTCTCGCCGGCCGCGAGCACGATCTCGGGCCGATACGTCTCGATCATCCCACCGATCTTGTCGGCCGCGAGATCGGGGTCGATCAGCGCGACCGCGTGTCCGGCCTCGATGGCGCCGAGGATCGCGATCAATACGCTCGGCCCTTTGCCGACGAGCACGAACACCAATCGCTTCTGCGGCGACGCCAACTTTTCCGCCAAGCCCGCAACTGCCGTTCGCAGCGCACCGCGCGTGATCCATCCGTCTGCCAGACCATCGCGCAGCGCCGGCGCGTCTTCCAGCCCGCTGATCAGCGGCAACAGGCCGCGGCAGGTGACGGGCTCACTGATCGGCATATTTCCCGATGATCTCGACCGCCTTGTCGAACGTGCTCATCGCCAGGATGTCGTCGGTTTCGAGCATCACGTCGAACTCGGCCTCGAGCGCGGCGATCAGCATCATGTGGCCGACCGACGTCCATTCGGGCGTGACGTTGAATTCGAGCGTCGCGGTATCGGTGCCGGGCGGAATCTCGAGCCCTTCCTCGAAAGCCTTGAAAACGCGGTCTCTGCTCATCCTTCGATCCCCCGTGACGGATTTTTTATGATGGTCATACGATCAGTCCGCCGTCGATCCCGATGACCTGGCCGGTGATGTAAGCCGAGAGATCCGACGCGAGGAACAGGACCGTGCTGGCGACGTCTTCGGGCGTGCCCTGGCGACCCATCGCGATACGCGCCTGAAAATCCTGCCGCTTTTCGTTGGACAAATCCGCGGTCATCGCAGTGTCGATCAGGCCGGGGGCAACCGCGTTGACGCGGATGCCCAGCGGGCCGAGTTCCTTCGCCGCCGAATACGTCGCGCCGATCACCGCGGCCTTGGAGGCGCCATAGACGAAATTGCCGGGGTTGCCGCGCCGGCCGATGATCGAGGTCAGGTTGATGATCGAGCCGCTCTTGCGCCGAGTCATCAACCGTGCGGCGATCTGGGTCATGCGCAGCAGACCCGACACGTTGGTGGCGAGGACCTCGTCGATCTCGGCATCGGGGATCATCCCGATCAGGCGATCACGCAGGATGCCGGCGTTGTTCACCAGCACGTCGAGCCGCTTGTATTGCGACTGGATCACCTTGCCGACCGCCGCGCTGGTCGCCGGATCGGCGACCGATCCGTAGACGCTGGCGGTGCGTCCCGGATGCGCGCGTTCGAGATCGGCGAACGCGCTTTCAGCCTGTTCGCTGGGCGCGCGCGCGTTGAGCACCACCGAGGCGCCCGCCTCAAGCAGCAGCCGCGCGCTGGCATGACCGATGCCGCGCGACGAGCCGGTGACCACGGCGACGCGGTCTGTGAGATCGATCGTCAGCATCGCATCCCCGTCCTTCGGCAATTCACGCGGGCCCACAAGTCAGGTTTTCGCCCATATCGGTGCTAAAACGGTCCGGGCCTCAGGCTGGTGCCGAAACATCCTCCACCGGGGCATGCTCTCCTGAGATATCCTGGGCCAAGATATCCTGGGCCGCCGTGACCGCAGGCACGGGATCGCGCAGGATTTTCCCCCACCGGCCGGTCCGGATATTCTTTTCGATCACCCGCGCCGGATTGCCTGCGACCAGGGAGTTGGGCGGAACGTCGCGCATCACCACGCTGGCAGGGGCGACCACGCAGTTGTCACCGATCGTGACGCCAGGCATGACGATTGCGTAAGCACCGATCTGGCACTGCTTGCCGATGCGCGTATCGGCGTGGAGCCCGCGCGTGTAATCGTGAGAGAGCACGCACGAGCGAAAGCTGACCGCGGTGCTGTCGCCGATGTGAATCCCACCGGGATGCGTCTTGTCGAGCTTTGCCGAGAGCGAGATCTGGCAATCCTTGCCGATCTCCATGCCCCACAGTCTGATCAGCATGGCACGGTGAAGACCCGTGGCGGTGTTGCGCAAACCCGACCGAACCGCGGTCGCAAGGCCATCCTTGCGCAACCTCTCGATGAACAGACTGCTGCTTTCACCCATGGGAAGTCATATCGCCCAATTAACGGTATTTGGCGGAATGGACGGATGCCTGGCACGTTGCCAATCAGCGCCTTAGCAATTGCCTGCCCAGTCCAAGCCATCTCCATCCGTTGTCGGCGGAGGGTATAGGGTGGCGCCGCAGGGGGTCAAGTCAGCGTTAGCTCCACGATGACGCAGTGCAACATACTGATATCAATTGTCTTTCTATGTGCTATTTGCATGTAATATCGCGTTATTCAGGCATTGAGACCGCCGTTGACGCTGATCACCTGCCCCGTGATCCTGGCCGCGCCATCGCCGCACAGAAATACCGTAACCGGCGCGATGTCGGCGGCCGTGGGGAGCCCGAGCCCGGCGCGCTTGCTGGCCTTGACGAGCCGCTCCGAGCCCATCGCGGCAGCGCTGCGGCTTTCGAGAACATAGCTCGGCGCGATACAGTGCGCGCGGATACCGTCACGCGCGGCCTCGACTGCAAGGTTGCGCACGAAACCGATCGTCGCGGCACGCGCAGCGCCGACGATCGTCTGGTTGGCTGCAGCGAATTTGCCGGCGTCGGAGATGAACGCGATCAGCGTGCCGCCTTGCGCGGCGACGTGCGGATAGGCGGCATGCGCTAGGCGCTGGAACCATGCGGCCGAGAGATCGAAAAACGCCCCGTACTGCGCGGGCGTGGTGTCCTTGAACGGCCCGGTGAGCTTTCCCGCGCGCGGCCCGGTCGAGACGCAATCGACCACCGCATCGATCCGGCCGAAAGCCTGAGTGGCGGCCTCGACGATTGGGGCCGCATCGCCTTCCCCTCCGACGTCGCCGGCAACTTTCGCAGCGCGACCGAAATCCTGCAATTCTCCGATCAGCGACGCCAGCCTCTCGTCGCTGCGCCCGTGCGCGACCACCGTCCAGCCCTGTCGAACCGCTTCGCGCGCGACTGCGCTGCCAACCGATCCGGTTGCACCCGTCACCAGCATGACTTTGGCATCGGTCACCCGCGCCCGATCAATCGTACCGGTTCCCGGCTGCCGAATCCTCAGCCAGATCCGAGAAGCGCGTGATCCGCGGTTCGAACCGCAGCCGCACCTTGCCGGTGGCGCCGTGGCGCTGTTTGCCGATGATCAGCTCGGCCAGGCCGTAGACGCTCTCCATGTCCTGAGCCCACTTGGCGTGCGCCTCGTGAACGCGGATGTCGTCGGCTTCATCGGGCCGCTTGGGCTCGCGCGTGCCGACATAGTAGTCCTCGCGGAACACGAACCAGACCATGTCCGCGTCCTGCTCGATCGAGCCCGATTCGCGCAGATCCGAAAGCATCGGCCGCTTGTCCTCGCGGCTCTCGACTGCGCGGCTGAGCTGCGACAGCGCGATCACCGGCAGGCTGAGTTCCTTGGCCAGCGTCTTGAGCCCGCGGCTGATCTCGGAAATCTCGTTGACCCGGTTGTCGTTGGCGCGACCGGTGCCCTGGAGCAGCTGGAGATAATCGACCACGATCATGCCGATGTTGTGCCGCCGCTTGAGCCGCCGCGCCCGCGTGCGCAGCGCCGCGATCGTCAGCGCGGGGGTGTCGTCGATGTACAGCGGCAGGTCTGCCAGCTTCTGGCTGGCATAAGACAGCTCCTGGAAGTCGTCGCGGCTGATCTTGCCCATGCGTAGTGATTCGGAGCTGATCTTCGATTGCTCGGCCAGGATACGCGTGGCGAGCTGGTCCGCGCTCATTTCGAGGCTGAAGAACGCAACTGCCGCGCCCACCGATTTTGCAGGATCGACCCCATCGGCAAGATCGCGTCGCAAGCGGTCTGCGGCGTTGAACGCGATATTGGTCGCCAGCGCGGTCTTGCCCATGCCCGGGCGGCCGGCAAGGATGATCAGATCGCTGTCGTGAAGCCCGCCGATCTTGTCGTTGACCGACGTGAATCCGGTGGTCTTGCCGGCGATGTGGCCACCCGAATTGAACGCGCGCTCGACCGCACTGATCGCGGTCGTCGCCGCCATGGCGAACGTCTGCGCCTCGCTTTGCGCCGAGGCGCCTTCGGCGACCTGGTACAGCGCGGCTTCGGCGTCGGTGATCTGCTGCTGGGGATCGACCGTCTGCGAGGTGTCCATCGCCGCTTCGACGAGGTTGCGCCCGACGGTGATCAACTCGCGCAGGAGCGCGAGGTCATAGATCTGCTCGGCGAGTTCGCGCGGTGCAAGCAGGCCGTGGCCATCGGCGGTCAGCCGCGCGAGATAGTTTGCGCCGCCCAGCTCCTTGAGCGCTTCATCCGCCTCGAAATAGGGCCGCAGCGTGACCGGGGTGACCACCGCCTTACGGTCGAGCAACTGTTTGAGCCGCTCGTAGATCCGCGCGTGAACCGGCTCGAAGAAGTGGAGCGGCGCCAGCTCGACCGGCAGCTCCTCGATCACGCGGTTGTCGATCAGCACCGCGCCCAGGAATGCGGCCTCAGCCGCGACGTTGGCGGGAAGCGAGCGGGTCGCGGCTTCGGCCACGCGGTCTAGGACAAGGGATTCGGACATAAGCCGGGGATGATGCGGCCGCGTCCCGGTGCGAGCAAGGCGCGATGCGACGGGTTGACCTGTGGATAACGGGGAGAGGTTTTCAATCGTATGGCGCGAGCCTCGTGCCCCGCCCGGCCGACCAGCTTAGACGTGTTTCCCGCGCGTCCGCTCGGCGAATCCTCTCCGCTCGCCTGCCTTCGCGCAGGTCAAATTTCCTCAGGCCGCTGCAGGCGTCTCGGTCTGCGCCCGGCACGCACGGATCAGGCGATCGAGCACGGCGGCACCGAGCGGGTGCTTGTAGCGCAGCGCCACCGCGCCTTCGCTGGCAGCCCGGACGTGGCCTTCGAGCGGCCCGAATCCGGGAACGTGAACGCGCACGCTTTCCTCATGACGGAAGCAGCGCCGCCCGAGATTGCTGACCCGGCAGCCCGCCTGCGAAAGCTCGAACAGCAGGCCGCTGAGACCCACTTCTTCGCCTTCGTCAAGAGTCACATGCTGCTGAACCGCAAAACGTTGGTGATAACGACTCGCCATCTCTTTCCCCCGCGATAGCGAAGAGTCGTAAATCAAAGGTTTACAGTCGGTGCAAGGCGAATCCGGTCCTGCCTCACTCCTTGCCGTGCCTACCGTTCGAATCAGCCGGGAAATGGTCCTGTTGCGCGATATTCCGATGGTCCGCGCGGCCGATCCGGCCGCGGCTCGGACGATGTGCGATCTGCTTTCACCGACACGGCGTTGCTGTGCGACTCGCGCCGGATCAGCCGATCGAGCAACCATTGCCCTTGCGGCCAACCTTCCGTCCCGATCTCGTCGCTGACGAAATGTGCATTCCAGTCGCGCGCGAGCCCCGAAAGGCTGCGGCGCAGTTCGGGCTTTTCGGCGGGACCCGCAACGAGATAGCTTGGAAACGGCAGCGGCGAGCGCGGGCAGGCGCCAAAGCGCGCGAGCCGCGGATCCGCGCCGGGCCGATCGACATCCGGCGGCAGCACCAGCAGGGCGCCCATTACCGCGCCCTCATTTTCGGACTGTTCGTATTCGGCCCACCACGCCGCGGCGAGGCAGGCAATGCCCTCTGCCACCAGCACGACCGGCCGATCGGCGCGGCGGATCGCGAGGTTGAGCTTGTTGACCCAGGTGTTGCGATGCGGCGCATCCCAGAGCCCGAGCTGAAGCAGCCGCGCATCGACGCGCTCGCGCTCCCAACCAGCCATGAATGCCGCCCCGTCCTCGCTCCCGGGTACGAGCAGGACCAATGGGCTTTCCGCGACGGAGTGTACGGAGGTTTGGAACAACCGGTCGGATACCACGGCGCGTACTCCTCACGAAGAAGGCCAGCTGATTCGCTGGCGCCTTCCATACGTAAGCTTAATGTCTATTCAAACGATAGACAATCGTGTTTTGCCGCGGCAGCGGCTGCTAAATGCGAAACGCTGTTCGGTTCAGAAATACCACGTGAGGATCGCGTTGGGCCGGCCGCAACCAAGGATCGGCAACACCACCGCGCTGGTCAGTCCGGCCCCAGCTGCCGCGTGCCCCACCGCGCCGAGCTCGAGCGGAAGATCGGAGGTCAGGATCGGGATCAACGTTCGCGCGACTTCCGCGAACGCTGCAACCGCGATCGGCACATTCCACCGCGCGGCCAGATCTTCGTTCGACTCGCAAAAGCCGCTCTCAAAGCGAAAGTGCCCGTCAGGCTGAATTAGCCAGCTCTCGAAGCGGCCGGCGATTGGTGACCGGGGCGCCGAGAGGAACTCCATGACCCAGACGCCGCTGCCACGGACCGCGCAAGGCCAGCCGACTGCACAATGAAATCCCGAACGTTTGGCGTCTTCATGGCGCGGGAAGTTGTCCATCGGGGCGCCGTCTGCGACGATCAGCGGCACACCCGTCTCCCACACCATACCGGCCAGACCGACGCCGCGAGGGACCGCGGCCTCGCGTGTGATCGCTTCGAAGTCGGTAGCGGCGCCGAAGAAGCCATCGACGAGGGATATCTCCGCTTCACCTTCGGGCGCGCACCACAGTTCGATCGCGCCGATGCGAAGCTGTTCCTCGTTGCAGAAAAGCAGCAGTACCGACTGAAGCACGTCATCCACGAAGATTGGCAGGGAAACCGCGCACGTCAGTCCATCGCTGATCGCCGCCTGCCGGCGCTGGAACAGAACGATGTCAAGGTTCTTGAGGATGATCGGCTGTCCGCGCTCCCAGGTCTTGCCGGCAAGTCCCTCACCGTAAGCGACGCGACCCCCGCGGCTGACCGCCTCGAAGTGCCCGACATCGCTGCCATAGATTCCCTTGACGAGATCGAGGTTCGATCCGTCGTTCGTGGGAACCCAAAGCTCGGTCGCACGGATGAACGTGCTCGCCACTCGTTTGCTACTCCAGAACGCGTCGATCATCGTGGCAGCGTGTCTCGACGCAGATCTCCTGCTACGTCAGGCTGGCCGGCCCGAAGGCATGGGGCAACAGTTCCGAAAGCCGCAGCTCGATCACCTCCGCCCCGCCAACGCACCAGATCACCGGATCGGTCCCGCCGAGCTGCGCGAGTTCGCTCAGCACCTGGCGGCACCGGCCGCACGGGGTGACGACGGGGCCGTCCGCCCCGTCCATCCCGCCAATCACCGCGACGGCCTCGAGCCCGCCGCGCGCGCCCTGGTTCATGACTTTCGCGACCGCCACGGTCTCGGCGCAGAGCGAGAGGCCATAGCTGGCGTTCTCGACATTCGCGCCGGTAACGATGCTGCCGTCGGAAAAGCGCAGCGCGGCGCCGACATGGAACCGCGAATACGGCGCATAGGCGCGCGTCGCGGCATCGCGCGCGGCGGCGATCAGGGCGTCGCGACACGGGTCGGCGTGTTCAGCGCTCATCGCTGTGCTGCCAGCCAGCCGAGCGCGTGCTCGGCAACCTCGGTCCTCGCCGCAGGGTTCGCGGTCCACAGCGCCCACGGCCGACCCGCGTAATCGGGCTGAAGCATGCGGCGCGTCAGCCAAAGCTTCCGGTCGATCTTCGCGGCAAGCCGATAGCGCCGCTCGAATTGCGGTGAGAGCTTGAGCACCGCAGGCTTGCCGCTGTGCGCCTCGATCTGGTTGATGAACGTCATCAGCTCGCGTTCTACGCCCGCGTCGGTGACATGTACCGGGCAATCGTCTCCAGTCTGGGTGAGATCGATCGCCGGCGCCAACATCGCGGGATCCTGCGGCACCACCGCGGCGAAGTTCGCGGCTTGCCGGTCGGCCGGCTGGCACGGATCGTACCGATGCACCGCCCCGACCTTGAGCCCGGCAGTGCGCGCATCGCCCAGATCGCGCCGGAACGCGGGATCGTGCGCGAAGGCGCCGGCGGTGGCGTCGAGATAGGCGAACCGTGCGCCGATCGCCCTGACCCCCGGCCAATCGATCACCCCGCTGTCCGAATCCGCCTCGATGCCCTGAACCGGAAACTGCGCCCTGCCCGGCCGCCAGTGCGTGAGCGTCCACCAGCCAGTCACGCCAAGCGCCAGCACGAAGGCAGTCAACAGTAGGATGGTGGGCATACGCCAGCGGCGGATCGCCCGTTTTCTCCTTCGAACCATGGCCGCGCCTCAGCCGCGAATGTGGAGCACGCAGATCAGCGTGAACAGCCGGCGCGCGGTGGCGAAGTCGGTCTCGATCTTGCCTTCAAGCTTTTCGAGCAGCAGTTCGGCCGCTTCGTTGTGGACACCGCGCCGCGCCATGTCGATCGTCTCGATCTCGGTCGCGGTGGCCTTGCGGATCGCCTGGTAATAGCTCTCGCAGATCGCAAAATATTCGCGGATCGGGCGGCGGAACCGGGCAAGGCCCAGGATCAGCGTTTCAAGCGCGTCGCCGTCCTTGTCGGCGATCGCGAGCGCGAGCCGCCCGTCATGCACCGCCAGCTTGATCTTGTAAGGCCCGGTATGCCCCGCGGCGGACGCGCGCACCGGCTTGAACGTATTGTCCTCGATCAGATCGAAGATCGCGATGCGGCGCTCCTGTTCGATATCGGCATTGCGCCAAAGGATCGTCGCCTCGTCCAGCTCGATATCGACAATGCGCGGCTCACCCATAGATCGCCGCTGATCGCGCAATCGGGAAGGCGGGGCAAGGGCGACCTTCGCGGCTCTGCCGGAACCGAGCTACCCTTCGGTCTCCAGCCACTCGAGCAGCGCCGCAAGGCAATCGCGGCCGAGCACCATGCTTCGCTCGGGCGACCAGCCCTGTTCGGGGCAGGGCAGATCGTCGTTGTCCTTGAACGGCATTTCCAGCGTCATCGATACGCAGCCGAACCGCTCGGCGAGCTGGTTGGTCGACATCGCGAGGTTTCCCTTGCCCGCAGGCGCCACCGGATAACCGTGCTTGGTCTGAAAATCGGGCGTGCGCCGAGCGAGGATCGTGCGGTAGCGCTGGTAGCCGGTCAGTTGGCGCTCGGTGATTGAGGGAATGCCCTCGAACCCGGCGAGGAACACCGCCGGGATCGCCTCGTCACCGTGGATGTCCATCGCGAAATCGACGCCGCTTTCGTCCATCGCACCGCGAATCGCGAGCACTTCGGGCGACTGCCCGGCCGAAGGCGCGGCCCATTCGCGGTTGAGATTCACCCCGATCGCGTTGGTGCGCAAATGCCCGCGCACCGATCCGTCGGGATTGCAGTTGGGCACGATGTGAAACCGGCAGCGCTGCCGCAGCGCACGGCCGACCGGATCGGACGGATCGGTCAGCGCCCCGAGCGCGCCTTCCATCCACCACTCGGCCATGCTCTCGCCCGGATGCTGGCGCGCGTAAAGCCAGACCTCGCGCGGGCCCTCGCCCAGCTCGAGGCAGTCGATCGTCCGCCCATCGAGGCTACGGCCGAGCACGCGCGCTGTAACGCCCGGCGCCAGCGAGGCGTCGGCGATCAGGTCCTGGTGCCGCTCGAATGAATAGGGCGCGAAATAGGCGAACCAGGTGAGGTCGGAACTGGGCGTATAGCGGATCGTCAGCGTGCCGCCGTCCGCGTTCGGGTCCCATTCGGTATCCGCGCGCGCCCAGTGCCGCCGGTCCTCGGACACCGCCGCGCGGTAGTCGGGCCAGCCGGAAGGATAGGCCGACGAGCGAAGCCCTCGCAGTCGCAGCTCCAGATCGCGCCCCGACGCACCCGAGACGCGGAAGTGGAACCACTGGAAGAAGTCCGATCCGGTGTCGCGCCGAATGCCGAGATCGGCCTCGGCACCCGAGATCGAACGGACCTCGATGTTGCCGGAATCGAAGGCGGCGTCGATCTCGATGGCGAAATTGGGTGTGTTCATGAGGATAGGATAGGGTCGCCCACGCTCGCGGGAAAGCCCCCGGGCCGAACTCTATCCCGCGCGCTTGATCCCGTCGGACGCATGCGGAAAGCCATCGAGCAACGCGGCGGCAAGGCGCGCGGCGATATCCTGATCGCTCCAGCCTTTGGCGCCCTCGCGCGTCGCGACTTCGGCGTGGCCTTCCCACAGGACCGTGTTTGTCGCGCGATCGACGATCCGCGCTTCGAGCCGCGTCGTGATCAACGGCGGCAGCGGCTTGGTCATGTCGACGTTGAGCGCGAGCGCATAACCCACCCCGCGGTTGCCCACTTCGACCGCAGCTTCGCCGCTGACCGGCTTCTTGCGCTCGGCAGGTTCGAGCACGGTGCGCGCGACCATCAGTTCGATCACCTGGCCGCCCGTGGGCTGCATCTGCTTGGTGTCATAGCCGGCCTTGACCAGCCGATCGACCATCGCCGCCTCGAACACCGCGCGGCCCGCCTCTTCGAGGTAACCGCCGCCGGGCGACTGCGAACTGACCACGATGGGGCCCTGCCCGAGCGTCGCTGCGAGCGGATCATGGCTGACGAAACGATCGACGCTGATGCGCCCTTCACGGCTGCGATCGGGCCCATCGATCCACCCGCGACCAAAGCCGCCGCCGTATCCGCCGCCATAAGGATCGCCCCAGTCGGACCCGCCCCAGCCGCCTCCACCCCATCCCGGGCGCGCGAGGCCCGCCGCGGGCAGCGTCAGCACGCCGAGTGCGGCAGTGACCATCAAAAACGACCTGAAACGGGGCATGCGATCGAACTCCACGAAGCGAGCGTGTATGTCCCCGCGCACCCGATTAGCGCGCGCTTGCTGTCTTGCGAATGAATATCTTCATAGCCGCAGACTCGTGCGCACCACGCAACCTGACTTGCGCCGATCGCAATTGAATGTCTTTGTACAAGGCGTACTGCGCGCCGGCCCCGCGCTCGGGCCACACGGACACCGCGATGCTGGACTCCGCTCTCGCTTCTCCAGCTGCTGTTGCTTCTCCGGCTGTCGAGGAGGAAAGCCACGGGCACGGCACGATGGTGCCGCTGACCGTCGGCGCGATCGGCGTGGTGTTCGGCGATATCGGCACCAGCCCGTTGTACGCGTTCCGCGAGGCGCTCGGGCAGGCGGCATCGGACGGGCTTTACCGCGAGGAAATCCTCGGCGTGATGAGCCTGATGCTCTGGGCACTGATCCTGATCGTCACGGTCAAGTACGTGATCTTCCTCATGCGCGCCGACAACGAAGGCGAGGGCGGCGTGCTCGCACTGCTGGCGCTGGCACGGCGGGGCACGACTCGCGGCGCGGCGCTGGTCACCGGGCTCGGCGCGATCGGCGCGGCGCTGTTTTATGGCGATGCGATCATCACCCCGTCGCTCTCGGTGCTCTCGGCAGTGGAAGGCCTCAAGACGCTGCCGGGGACGGACGGCCTGTTCACCGAGAACCGCATCCTGGCGATCAGCATCGCGATCCTGGTCGGCCTGTTCGCGATCCAGTCGCGCGGCACCGCGACGGTCGCCAAGCTGTTCGGGCCGGTCTGCATCGTCTGGTTTCTCGCAATCGGCGCGCTGGGCGCCTACCATATCATGGATGGTCCGGGGATCATCGCCGCGTTCCTGCCCTGGCATGCGGTCGAGTTCATCGCGACTCACGGCGTCCTCGGACTGTTCGTGCTCGGCGCGGTGTTCCTGACCGTGACCGGAGCCGAAGCGCTGACCGCCGACATGGGCCATTTCGGCAAAGCGCCGATCCGCATCGGCTGGACAGTTTTGGTGTTTCCCGCGCTGGCGCTCAATTACCTCGGGCAGGGTGCGTTCGCGATCAAGGTTCTGGCGCATTCACCCAACGCCGGCCGGCATTTCGAGAACATCGACTGGTTCTTCCGCATGATCCCCGATGCGGTGCGTCTGCCCATGGTTCTCCTCGCAACCGCGGCGACGATCATCGCCAGCCAGGCGGTGATCACCGGCGCTTTCTCGCTGACCCAGCAGGCGATGCAACTGGGATTGCTGCCGCGCCTGTTCATCCGCCAGACCTCGGAAGGGCATGCCGGGCAGATCTACATTCCGTCGGTCAACTGGGCGCTGCTGATCGGCGTCGTCGCGCTGGCGCTGGGCTTCCGCAGTTCCTCGGCGATGGCTGCGGCCTACGGCATCGCGGTGACCGGCACGATGGTGATCACCTGCTGCCTCGCGTTCGTCGTGATCCACCGCCGCTGGGCGTGGAGCCTGCCGCTGAGCGCCGCGGTGATCCTGCCGTTCCTGCTGATCGACCTGCTGTTTTTCGGCGCGAACATCCTGCGCGTGGTCGAAGGCGGCTGGGTACCGCTGACGATCGCCGCCGGCATATTGCTGCTGATCGGAACCTGGGTGCGCGGCCGGCGCATGGTGGCCACGCTGGAGCGCGAGGATGCGCTGCCCATGGCCGACATGGCGCGCGCACTCTCCGCGCGGCCGCCAAAGCGCGTCGAGGGCGTGGCGATCTACCTTACCTCGAACAACGAGCTTACGCCGCACGCACTGCTGCACAACATCAAGCACAACCACGTGCTCCACGCGCACAATTACGTGACCACGGTGCGCACGCTGTCGAAGCCCTATTGCGACCCGGCCGCCCGAGTCGAATTGATCAAGATCGACGACAACTTCTCGAGCATTGCATTGCGCTATGGCTTCATGGAAAGCCCCCAGGTGCGCGACGATCTGATCGGCGTGATCCCCGGCGCCGACCGCGCGAGTTTCTTCATCGGCCGCAACAGCCTCGCGCCGGCGTCCGACCAGGGCATGCCGGCATGGCAGGACATCCTGTTCATCGCGCTTCACCGCAACGCAGCGGACCCGACCGACTATTTCAACATCCCGCCCAACCGAGTGATCGAACTGGGATCGCAATACGCGATTTGAACGACCGATCGGGTTCGGCCCCGCCCCGTCCATCGTCACGCTGATCGCGTTCACAGCATCGATTCGGCCTTGAGCACCGCGCCCGAGAAAGACCCATGGCTCACCCAAACGCGATGGCGGCGCATCATGGCTTGTGATTCGCCCAGCCGACGGGTGGATGGGGAAACGAGGTCAACATGACGGATTTGGACCGCTGACGGCCTTTCCTGTCCAAGTTCCTGTGGCGCCACTCAGTTCGTCGCACACAGGAATCGCTTCGTCGCGCGATTCTTTGTGAGAAGCTGCTTATAAATTAATCACTTATGCAGCAAAAAAGGTTTAGGGCGGACACGTGAAAAGCGGGATCGGATTGAAGTTCAACGGCTTGGCCGTGCGCGCACGCGCCGTCCTGGTCACACTCGCGGTGGTGGGCGCGGCGATGCCGCTCGCCCGCGCCGAGCCGAGCGGGATCGAGAGCGCGTTCGACCGGGTCTTCACCGCCACCGCACCGGTCAGCCCGGCCGCACCGTTCCGCGTTCCGTACAACGCCCCCTACGCCTCGGTCGCCCCGATCAGCCCAGCCGCCCGCGGCTATCCGCCCGCCGGCTTCGTCAGCCAGATCGCCGCGCTGGCCAACCCGCGCGGGGGCCGCATCGGCGTCGCCGCAATGGACCTGACCACGGGCCGCACGCTCGATATCCTCGGTGACCAGCCGTTCCCAATGGCGAGCACGGTCAAGATCGCGATCGTCGCCACGTTCCTCGACGGGGTCGACCGCGGCTACTACAACCTCTCGAACCAATACGCGCTGATGGTGCCGATGCCCTCCAGGCCGTTTGCCAGCACGGTGGCACCGGTGCGTGCGGGGACGCCGTACAGCGCGCTCAAGCTGATCCAGCTTGCGCTGATGCGCAGCAACAACGAGGCAACCGATGCCTTGCTCAAGGCCGTCGGCGGTCCGCGCGCGGTCAACGCCTGGCTGCGCCGCACCGGCAACGGCGGACTGCGGATCGACCGCGACATCGCGACGCTGGTGCGGGACGACGGGGCTGTGAACCCCGCGGTCACGATCGACCGCCGCGACAGCGCCACGCCGACCGCGATGGTCCAGCTGCTCGCCGGGCTCTACAAGGGCCAGTGGCTGACCCCCTCGAGCCAGCAGGTCCTGCTCGACACGATGGGCCACTGCCTGACCGGGCGCAGCCGCATGAAGGCCGACCTGCCCGAGGGCGCGTCGATCGCGCACAAGACCGGCACTTTGGCGAACACCGCCAGCGATGTCGGCATCATCACCATGCCCGATGGCCGCGCGATGGCGGTGGCGATCTACGTCACCGGACAAGGCAGCAAGCCCGCGCGCAATCAGCGCATCGCGAGCATCGCGCGCGCGATTTACGACGGATATGCGGGCGAGCCGATGTCGATCGCGCGGACCGCTTCGCGCTGAGCGATTCGAACATCGTCATGGGCGCTGTCCGCGATTGATGCGGCAGAAGAGAACCGATGCCGCAAGCGCCTGAGTTCAAGCGGGAGCAGCGCGGGGTCGCGCTGGCCATGGCTGGCGCGCTCGCGACGACGATCATGGTTCTCGGTATCGTCGCGACGTCGGATCACTCGGCGTCCGCACCGTTCGCGAACCGGATGCAAGCCGCCATTCGAACCGACGTGTTCGTCATCGCGTGGCTTATAGCTGCAATCGGCAACGTTGCCCGCCTGCGGTTCTTCTCCGAGAAAGACATCGCCGGCAGCAGTGCTGCCGCAGGATCGATCGAAGTCCTCCAGGCTCAGGCGGTGTTGCAGAACACTTTTGAACAGGCCGGTCTGACGTTCTTCACGCATCTGATCGCAGCCGCGACGTTCAGCTGGGCCATTCCGCTCGTCGAGGCTTCGACGGGTTTGTTCGTCGTCGGCAGACTGCTGTTTTGGATGGGCTACAAATACGGGGCCAAAGGCCGGGCGTTCGGCTTTGCGCTGACCTTCTACCCCAACATCCTGATCTTGCTGGCTTCCGCGTTCACCCTCCTGTCGGGATCGGCCGCCTAGCGACTGTGTTGCTGCCCGAATGCCAGCTTTGGCGAGGCAAAGGCACTGCCGCGGCGGAACGCACAAAAGGGCGCGGGGATCTGATCCCCGCGCCCTTTCGCTAGAACAGACCTGCCAGGCTTAGCCGTGCATCGCGTCCGAAGCAGCGGCAGCGGCTTCCGAAGCGGCAGCGGCCGACTTGCCGGCAGCGTCCAGAGCGCCGGCCGAAGCGTCGGCGGCAGCGCCCGAAGCGACCGTAGCGGCGTCAGAAGCCTGAGCGGCGGCGTCCGAAGCGGAAACCGAGGCGTCGCTCGCGAGGTCGAGCGCGGTCGAGGCGGTTGCGTCGGAGCTGCTCTTGCAGGCCGAGAGGGCGAACACGCCGGCGACTGCGGCGGCGGCGAGAACGATCTTGCGCATCGTAGAGGTATCCTTGAACAGCGAGTGGGGACTGGCCGGCGATCCTGAGAATGATGACCCTGGCCGAACCGAAGGCTGCAGGAGCGGCTTCGGCGCGGCGGCATTAGGCGTCTTGATTGCCCTATGCAAGCGCTAGTCCGTGCCTTGCGTGGGGCGGAAAATGCCTGTGCGGTCACATACAAGACATTGCAATTGCTGAGGTCTGGCGATTGCGTGCACCTTTCTCGCAGGCCTGCTGGCGCTCTCCCGTACGGTTGCCGACGTGCTCTCGCAAGGTTGCTGACGCGCTCTTGCAAGGTTGCTGACGCTGGCGGCGCGCCCTGCTAGAACCGCCCCCATGGAGCCCAAACAGCACCTCTACCTGGTCGACGGATCGGCCTATATCTTCCGCGCCTATCACCGCCTG
>CAJCHR010000146.1 GCA_903970225.1 Actinobacteria bacterium 21-64-8
TCGGCCTCGGGGCCGCATTCGGCTTCTCGCGCGGTTTCGTGTTCGAGACGCTGACGATGGTCTCGTGGGCCGCCGTCGTCCTCGCGATCCGCCTGTTCCACGCGCCGCTCAGCGCCGCCCTCCGTCCGGTCCTCCATACGACATCCGGCGCCGAGGTCCTGGCCTTCGCGCTGCTGGTTTTCGTGCCCTATTTCGGCATCCGCATGCTGGCGAAGTGGGCCGGTGGGGTCAGCCGCAGCTCGATCCTCGGCCCGTTCGACCGCGTGCTCGGCCTGGGCTTCGGCGCGCTCAAGGCGATGATCATCGTCGTGCTGCTGTTCTCGGTGCTGGTGCTTGGGTACGACACCGTCTGGGGCGAGGCAGGCCGTCCGCGCTGGCTCACGCATGCGCGCACTTATCCGCTGGTCAACGCGGGCAGCACCGAACTGGTGACGATCCTCGCCGCGCGCCGCCGAGAAGCCGCGCTGGCCGAACTGCGCGAGCGCCAGACCGAGGACGCGGACGATACGGGCGGCGCGAACTGATGGCGCCGCTGCTCTACACGCGCGAAATCCTCGTCCTCGCCACGGGCCTGGCAGCATGGCCGTGGGACCGCACGCTCCCGCTGCAGGGCCATGCGCGTTCGAAGAGCTGCGGCAGCACGCTGGCCGTCGGGCTGGAACTCGATGGAGCCGGCAAGATCGTGCGTGTCGGAGTTCGCCCGCAAGCCTGCGCGATCGGGCAGGCGGCCGCCGCGATCTTCGCCCAGGCCGCACCGGGACGAAGCGCTGCAGAGATCGCAGCGGCGGACCGCGCGATCTGGGAATGGCTCGCGGGTGAAGGCGAGATGCCCGACTGGTCGGGCCTCGAAACGATCGCCCCGGCGCGCGCATTCCCGGCGCGCCATGGCGCGATCCGTCTCGCCTGGCAGGCCGCGCGCGAGGCGCTGCTCAGTGCCCCGCAAACCATTCCTTGAGCGGCTGATCTGAGGCGTCGCTACCTCAACCAAAAAGGGGCGGACCTCGCGGCCCGCCCCCAAACTCAAGCGAAGCTACGCCTCAGATCAGGCAGCCTTGCTCTCGCCGCCGTCGATCACGGAAAGCGGCTGCGCGCCGATCGTGATCTTCTTGGGCTTCATCGCCTCGGGCACTTCGCGCACGAGGTCGATCACGAGCAGGCCATGCTCGAGCTCGGCACCGCTGACGCGGACGTAGTCCGCCAGCTCGAAGCGGCGCTCGAACCCGCGCTGCGCAATTCCGACGTGGAGGAAGCTGCCCTGCTGGGTTTCTTCACCCTTCTTACCCTGGACCACGAGCAGGTTCTGCTGCGCGGTGATGTCGATGTCGGCATTGGTAAAGCCCGCGACCGCAAGGGTGATGCGGTAGGCATCATCCCCGCGCTTCTCGATGTTGAACGGAGGATAGTTGTCCGCGGTGGCGGAGCGGGCCTGGTTCTCGATCATGTCGAACAGGCGGTCGAAGCCGACCATCGAGCGGCGATAGGGGGTGAAATCGATACGGTTCATGGCAAAAATTCTCCTGTGAGCAATCTTCGGTTCGCCGGAGCCCGCAAGGGCGCTCCGAATTTGCGCCCGCGCCGCTCGCCTTCCATTGGACAGGCTTGCGCCGCTTGGCACGAATGCCGAGATATGGGGGCGGCCCGCGCTTTCAAGGGCCATTTTACTGGAGGAAAATACCGCCGTGCCACGGGTCGAGATCTACACGAAATGGGGCTGCCCTTACTGCGTTGCGGCCAAGACGCTGCTCGACAAGAAGGGTGTCGCATATGAGGAATACGACATCACGATGGGCGGCCCGAAGCGCGCCGAGATGCTCGAGCGTGTGCCCGGCGCACGGACGGTCCCGCAAGTGCTGGTCGATGGCGAGGCGCTCGGCGGGTTCGACGACGTCAGCGCGCTCGATCGCCAGGGCGGCCTTGATGCCAAGCTCGGGCTCTGACGTCTCGTGAGCAAGGTCGCCGTTCTGCAGATGACGACGGGGATCGACCCGGCAGAGAATGCATGCGCGCTTGTCGACGCGATCGAACACGCGGCGAGCGAGGGGGCGGCCATGTTGTTCACCCCCGAGATGTCGGGTCTGCTCGATCGGAACCGCAAGCGCGGCGCCGCGCATATCGTCGACGAGGCTGAAAATCCGGTGCTCGCGGCGGTGCGCGAGGCGGCGGCGCGTGCGGGGCTGTGGGTGGCGATTGGTTCGCTCGCGGTGAAGGGCGAGGGCGGTCTGTACGCCAACCGGGCGTTCGTGATCGACGGCAAGGGCGGGATCGCCGCGCGCTACGACAAGATCCACATGTTCGACGTCGACCTGGCCAGCGGCGAGAGCTGGCGCGAGTCCAACGCGTATGCACCCGGCGAGGCGATCGCGACCGCGCAGACGCCCGTCGGCAAGCTCGGCCTTTCGATCTGCTACGACATTCGCTTTCCCGCGCTGTTCGAGGCGCTGGGCCGCGCGCGGGTGGACGTGATTGCGATCCCCGCGGCGTTCACCGTGCCCACCGGCAAGGCGCACTGGCACGTGCTTCAGCGCGCGCGCGCGATTGAGGCAAGCGCGTTCGTGGTCAGCGCTGCGCAAGTCGGCACGCATGAGGACGGGCGCGCCACGTATGGCCATAGCCTGGTGATCGATCCATGGGGCGAGGTCCTGCTCGACATGGGCGGCGAGGCGCCGGGGCTGGGCTTTGCCGAGATCGATCCTGCGCGCCTCGCTGAAGTGCGCGCGCAGTTGCCGAGCCTTGCCAACCGGCGCGAAATCCCCAATCTGGCCGCCAGTTGAGAGTTCAGACCACCCGATGATCGTTTTCGACCTGCTGTGCGACCAGGGCCACCGTTTCGAGGGCTGGTTTGGCTCGTCCGCCGATTACGAGCGGCAGCAGGGCGCGGGCTATGTCGCGTGTCCGCAGTGCGGTTCGGTTGCAGTGGGCAAGGCGGTGATGGCGCCTGCGATCGGCCGCAAGGGCAACCAGCCGGCTGTCGATGCCTCGAAAGGGGCACCGGCCGTGTCAGAGCCAGCGACGTCCTCGGCCCCGGGCAAAGCCGTCGCAATGGCGCGGCCAGCGCTGACGCCCGAAGCGCTGCAGATGATGCATGCCCTGGCAACGATGCAGAAAAAGGCGCTCGAAAGCTCGCGCTGGGTCGGCGGACGCTTTGCCGAGGACGCGCGCGCAATGCATTATGGCGAGCGCGAGCACGAGACGATCCACGGGCAGGCTACCCCCGAGGAAGCGACCGCACTGGTCGAGGAAGGCATCGCGGTGATGCCGCTGCCGTTCCCGGTGGTTCCGCCCGGCCAGGCGAACTGATCGCAGCATCTGATTGTGGCGGGCTAGATTGCCATTGAAGCCTCCGATGCGTAAGACCCGGTGCGCGCGCCCGTAGCTCAGCAGGATAGAGCATCAGATTCCTAATCTGGGGGCCATGGGTTCGAATCCCGTCGGGCGCACCACTTTCAGATCCGGGTTCGCGCGCGATGGTTTGCCGCTGCCCCTGCCTGCGCAGCGGTCGAAACACACCGGGTCCGTTTGTAGCAAGTGTTCACTGTAACCTGCTGGCAAAACTTGTTGGTTCGAACACCGGTTCTTGCTGTGTGCCACCCGTACGGAGGTGGCGGTTGAAAGCCAGGCAGCCGATATCTCAATGATGCGAAAACCCGTTGCGGAACGCTCCGCACTTGCGCGAGCGCGTTGGTGCGATAGGTCCGTGATGAAAGCGGCAAGAGTCGCGCGGTGAGGGGAAGGTCATGACGCAGGCACAGGACGACGAGGCGCGCGTTCCCAAACGCCTCGTCGTCTGCTTCGATGGCACCTGGAACAATGCCGACAGCATCGGCACCGAGACCAATGTCGCCCGGCTCGCGCGCTCGATCCATGCGACCACGAACACCGGCGGTGTGCTGCAGTGCGTGCTCTACTTGCGCGGCGTGGGCACCAGCGGGCTCGACATCACCCAGAAGATCGACGGCGCGACCGGGCTCGGGATCGATGACAATATCCGCTCCGGCTATATGTTCCTCGCGCAGAACTATGTGCCGGGAGACGAGATCTTCCTGTTCGGGTTCTCGCGCGGTGCGTTCACCGCGCGCAGCCTCGTTGGATTGCTGGCGACGACGGGTCTGCTCAAGCGCCAGTCGCTCGACCTGATCGGCTATGCGTGGAATCACTATCGCGATCGCGACAAGGGCGGAAAGACGTTCCGCGATATCCAGCCGCAGGCGCAACTGCAGGACCACGTCGATGTAAAGTTCCTGGGCGTGTGGGATACCGTGGGCGCGGTGGGCATCCCCGGGCATCTGTTCGAACACATCAATCACGAGAATTTCGGATTCTACGACACCTCCTTGTGCCCGATCGTGCGCACAGCGCGTCATGCGCTGGCGATCGACGAACATCGCAGCGCGTTCGTGCCGACGCTGTGGACCGGCGATATCCCGGAGAACTGCGATGTCGAGCAGGTCTGGTTCGCGGGCGCGCATTCGGACGTCGGCGGCGGGTATTACGACCGGACGCTGGCCGACATCCCCTTGGTGTGGATGGCGCAGGAGGCCCAGAAAGCCGGACTGGCGCTCGATTGGGGCCCATGTTGTCTGCCCGATCCGGCCGCCGCCGATGCGCTCTCGCCGCGGCACAATTCGAGTTCGGGCGCCTTCCTCTATAACCGCGTGCTGCCCACCGTGCGGCGTGTCTGCGAGCGCGATGTCCATGTCCCGCTGTTCCAGACGTTGTACGTCCCGACAGGTGACGACGGAAAGCCGCTGAAAACCGTCAACGAGCGCCTCCATCACAGCGTTCTGTCACGCTTCGGCAAGGCCGATGCGCTCGGGTACTCGGGCGACCCCCCGGTGCCCGAAGTGAAGGCCGATCAGCAGTGGGAGGCTTACAATCCCATCAATCTGACCCCATTGTTCGCTGATGGCGGTCAGCCTCCCTCCTCAATCGTGGTCCCGATCATTGTCTGATTCAGCAAAACAAGCCGACACCGCTCATCTGAGGCCATTCGTCCTCGCGCTGTTCTTCATCTTCGGCGGGATCACCAGTCTCAACGACGTGATCATTCCCAAGTTGCGCGAGCTGTTCACGCTCGATCACACGCAAGCGATGCTGGTGCAAACCGCGTTCTTCCTGGCCTATGCGATCTTTGGCCTGCCCGGCGGCGCGCTGGTGCGGAGGGTCGGTTACATGCGCGGCGCGGCGATCGGCTTGCTCACGATGATGGCAGGGTGCCTGCTGTTCGTGCCGGCCTCGTCGACCGCGCAGTTCCCGGTGTTCCTGCTCGCACTGTTCGTGCTCGCCGCGGGCGTGACGCTCGTGCAGGTGGTCGCCAATCCGCTGATCTCGCTGCTGGGTTCGCCCGAGACCGCGAGCAGCCGGTTGACGTTCGCACAGGCCTTCAACTCGCTCGGCACCACTGTTTTTCCGTATTTTGGTTCTATCGTGATTCTCGGCAGCCTCGCGTCGGTCAGTTCGCACGATCTGACGGGTGAGGCGCTTCACGCCTATCGGTCGGCAGAGACGAGCGCGGTGGTCCATGCCTATCTCGGGCTCGCCGCGGCGCTGGCGGTGGTCGCGGGCGTGGTCTGGCTCAATCGTAATCGTCTGAAGGGCGAAAAGCGCGAGAGCGGTTCGATCCTCGCCAGCTTCGGGCTGCTTCGCCGCGCGCGCTTCGCGTTCGGCATGGGCTGTATCTTTCTATATGTCGGTGCCGAGGTTTCGATCGGCTCGATGATCGTCAATTATCTCGAGCAATCGTCAGTGCTCGGGCTCGACGAGCGCAGCGCGGGCAAGCTGATCCCGCTGTACTGGGGCGGGGCGCTGATCGGGCGCTTCATCGGCTCGGCGGCGCTGCGTGTGCTCAATCCGGGCAAAGTGCTGGCGTTCAACGCGGTGGCCGCGATCGCGTTGATCCTGCTGTCCGCCAATGCGAGCGGCGCGCTTGCCGGCTATGCCCTGCTGGCTATCGGCCTGGCGAACTCGATCATGTTCCCGACGATCTTCAGCCTGGCCTCGGAAGGCCTGGGTGAGCGTGCGGCGGAAGGCTCGGGCCTGATCAACGTCGCGATCGTCGGCGGGGCGATCGTGCCGCCGCTGACCGGGTTCTTCGCCGATCGCTCAGGCAGTCTCGCCGCCGCACTGGCGGTGCCGGCGGCCTGCTACGTGGTGATCGCGCTGTTCGGCCTGTTCGCGCGGGCTCGAGTCGCAGTTTCCGAAGCGGTTCCGGTCGAGGTCTGATCGCAAAAACTGGCGACAACCCCGGTTTGATCTTGTGTCGGCCGCGCGTTTGTGATTCTTGATCAGCGATGAAACGCACGTCAGTCAAACCCAGGATCAAGCGCAACGGCATGCAGCAGGCGTTTGCCGCTGTGCTGCTGATGGGCATGGTCGCGATCGCAGTCGCCGGACCGAGCGGGATCGTGACCTGGGGTGAGAGCGAAACGGCGCTCGAACAGCGCAAGGTCCAACTCGCGCGGCTCACCGAAGAGCGTGACACGCTCAAGAACCGGGTCGATCTGCTCGACCCGCAGCACCCCGATGCGGATTACGCCGGGCAACTAGCCAAGGTGAAGCTCAACGTCATGAATCATGACGAGAAGCTGATGATGCTTCCCAAGCCCTAGGCAAACTGTTCGCGCAGCGCGCAACTTTCGAACAACCCGCTTCCCACATTACGCGCGCGTCCTATATGCGTTGTCATGACCAACGATGAGGGAAGCGCCACGGTGACCACCGCCTCGGACACGGCTCCGACCGATGATGCGAACGACGCGGCATTCGCGCTGCGGAGCCTGCAGGAGGCCCATGCCGCGCAGAAGCGCTATACTCCCACCAAGGAGGAACTCCTCCGCTTCTACGAGCAGATGGTGCTCATCCGCCGCTTCGAGGAGCGCGCGGGTCAGCTTTATGGCCTCGGCCTGATCGGGGGCTTCTGCCACCTCTACATCGGACAGGAAGCGGTCGCGGTGGGCCTGCAGTCCGCACTCAACAGCCCGCTCGACAGCGTCATCACCGGCTACCGCGATCACGGGCACATGCTGGCTTACGGTATCGACCCCAGGATCATCATGGCCGAGCTGACCGGGCGCCATTCGGGCATCTCGAAGGGCAAGGGCGGGTCGATGCACATGTTCAGCGTCGAGCACGGGTTCTACGGCGGTCACGGTATCGTCGGTGCGCAAGTGCCGCTGGGCTCGGGCCTCGCGTTCGCGCACAAGTACCGCAAGGACGGCGGCGTGTGCCTCGCCTACTTCGGCGACGGCGCGGCGAACCAGGGCCAGGTCTATGAAAGCTTCAACATGGCCTCGTTGTGGAAGCT
>CAJCHR010000147.1 GCA_903970225.1 Actinobacteria bacterium 21-64-8
GAAGAAGTCCTCGGCGAAGAACTGCGCGCCGGGCTTCTCGACCATCTCCTTGATGTCGGCACCCGCCGCGAAGGCCTTCTCGCCCGAGCCGGTGAGCACCGCGCAGCGCTGAGTCGGATCGGCGTCATAGGCCTTGAACGCCGCGATCAGGTCCCGCAGCACCGAGGAGTTGAGCGCGTTCAGCGCCTGCGGGCGGTTGATCGTGACCAGAGTCACCGCGCCCTTGGTCTCGACCAGCAGAGTTTCGTATTCGGCCATAATTCCCATTCCCCGTTTGATCGTCATCCCCGCGAAGGCGGGGGCCCATCTCCTGGCGTCGCGTCTGGACGAGAGATTGGGAGATGGTTTCCCGCCCTCGCGGGGAATGACGGATAGCTAACCGAGCGGCTTCCATTCCTGGTCGGGCGGAAGCGGCGCGAAGATCGTGTCGAGCAGTTCGTCGCTCACGCCCTCGGGCGTTGGCGGATCCCACCTTGCGTCGTTCGTCTTGTCGACGATGACCGCGCGGACGCCCTCGGCGAAATCGGGACGGGTCAGAACGCGTGCGGCGATGCGGAACTCGAGCGCCATGTTGTCGGCGAAGCTGGTGAGCCGCGCGGACTCGGCGAGTTGGCGCAGCGCGACCTTGCAGGCTTGCGGGCTCTTGGTGCGCAGAGTCTTCAGCGTGGCCTGCGCCCACTCGCCCTCGTCCGCCGCAAGGCTCGCGAGAATGTCCTCGTAACGGTTCGAAGCGAAGTGCGTCGCGATCGAGTCCGCGTGAGCGGCGATCTTCGGCGGCGGCGGCACGGCGGCAAGATCGCCCAGCACCACCTCGATCGCCTCGCCCGCGACGATCCGGCGCTTGGCCTCGGGCAGCGACGCCGCCTCGAGGTAATGCGTCGCGAGGCCCGCCCACAGGCTCTCGGCCCCGTCGAGCCGCGCTCCGGTCAGCGCGAGATACTGGCCCAGCCGGCCGTTCAGTCGCGAGAGGAACCAGCCGCCGCCGACGTCGGGGAACAGCCCGATCCCGGTCTCGGGCATCGCGAAGCGTGTGTTCTCGGTCGCGATGCGGAATTTTGCCGGCTGCGAGATGCCGACGCCCCCGCCCATGACGATGCCATCGACGAAGGCGACGATCGGCTTGGGGTAGGCGAACATGAAGTGGTTGAGCTGGTATTCCTCGTAGAAGAACTGCCGCCCGCTCACGCCGTCATCATTGAGCGCCGAGTTGCGCAGGAACGCGACATCGCCGCCCGCGCAGAAGCCCCGGGTGTCCTCGAGATGCTCGATGATCACCACCTGCACCGCCGGATCGTCCTGCCAGGCGGAAAGCGCCTCGGTCATCGCATGATCCATCCCCGGGTTCAGCGCGTGGATCGCCCTGGGGCGATTGAGCGTGAGGAACCCGGTGGCGCCCTCGATGCGGGTGAGGAGGTCTTCGGTCATCAGATCCTCTCCGCTCACTGCCGCAGCAACTCCCGGCCGACGATCATCTTCATCACCTCGGTGGTGCCCTCGAGGATCCGGTGGACGCGCAAATCGCGCCAGAAGCGTTCGATCGGATAATCCTGGAGATAGCCGTACCCACCGAAGATCTGCAGCGCGCGGTCGACGATGGTCGAACCGTTTTCCGAGGCGAGCTTCTTGGCCATCGCGGCGAAGCGCGTCTTGTCGGGCGCACCATGCGTGACCTTGTCGGCGGCGATGTAGATCAGCGCGCGCGCGGCTTCAAGGTCGGTCGCCATGTCGGCAAGCACGAACTGGGTGTTCTGGAAGTCAGCGAGGCGCGTGCCGAACTGGCTGCGGTCCTTGGCATAGCCGATCGCCTCATCGAGGCAGCGCTGCGCGCCGCCCAGCGAGCACGCGCCGATGTTCACCCGGCCCCCATCGAGGCCCATCATCGCGAAGCGAAAGCCCGCGCCCTCGTCGCCGACACGGTTGGCGACGGGCACACGCACGTTGTCGAAGATCACTTGCGCGGTCGGCGACGCGTTCCAGCCCAGCTTGCGTTCGGGCGCTCCGAAACTCAGCCCCTCCATGCCCTTTTCGACGACCAGGCAGGAGATACCCTTGGGCCCGTCCTGTCCGGTGCGGGCCATCACGACGTAGAGGTCGTTCACCCCGGCGCCCGAGATGAACTGCTTGGTGCCGTTCACCACATAGTGATCGCCGTCGAGCCGCGCGGTCGTCTTCAGCGCCGCAGCATCCGACCCCGAGCCGGGCTCGGTCAGGCAGTAGCTGGCGATCTTGTCCATGGTGATGAGGCTCGGCAGGAACCGCGCCTTGATCTCGGCACCGCCGAACTGATCGATCATCCACGAGGCCATGTTGTGGATCGAGATGTAAGCGCTGGTGGCCGGGCAGCCGTAGGCCATGGCCTCCATGATCAGCGCCGCCTCGAGCCGGCCGAGCCCCGTGCCGCCGCTCTCCTCCGAAACATAGATCGCGCCGAAACCGAGTTCGCCCGCAGCCTTCCACACGTCGATCGGATAGTGGCGATCTTCATCCCATTTCGCGGCGAACGGCGTGATCGCATCGGCGGTGAACTTGCGCGCCATATCCTGGATCGCAAGCTGGTCTTCGGTCAGGGCAAACTGTTCGGTCATGGTTTCTCGCGGTGGTCGGCGTCAGCGACGTCAGGACAGCGGTGGTATGTGAGCGGGCCGGGAATCGCGTCCTTGCCGAATTCCTGCCGAACGAGCGTGTCGTTTGCTGCGTCTAGCGCGAATGCCTGCTCGCGGTTCCAGTTCATGCCTTCGCCGGTCATCGCGAACGTCGCACGCAGATGCTTCGCGTCACCTGCGGAAACCGCACCGATCACGCCGCGCGCTTCGTAGAAAACGAGCGACGTGGCATCGACCTTCATCAGCCCCTTCGCATCCGCCCGGTTCGGTTCGCAATCCGCGGGGACCAGGCCCCAGCGGCCTTGCATTCCCGAGGGGATGTTCGCCGGAAACGGAACCGCCGCCGGCGTTCCGCCCGAACGATAGGAGACCGCCGCGTCCGGATGGTCAGAACACGCGCCGAGCAACAGGGCGGCCGCAAGCGGGGCGGCGGAACGGATCACCGGCGACGCCTTCCCCTTATGCGAAATCAGGCGGCGGTTGCGGCGAGCTGCGGTTCGGCGTGGCCGATCAGGTCGATGATGTCCTCGCCGAACAGCGCTTCGTCACTTGGCAGCGTCTTGGCGACCTTGAGCGGCTTGGACACCCAGGTTTCGTTGATCAGGTCGCGCCAGGTGATGTTGTTGTTGGTGCTGTTGCCGCCCCACGATCCGCAGCCGAGCGAGAAGGTCTGGCGCATGCCGTTCCACAAGTTGCCCGAGTTGGACGCCGACTGCGGCTGGTTGACCATCACGCGGCTGGTGTGAGTGCCTTCGGCCAGCTTCAGGATGTTCTCGTCGCTGGTCGAGTAGATGCCGCAGGAATGGCCCTGGCCCTGATAGGCCTGGATGTTGTTGGTCAGCTCGATCGCCGCGTCGATGTCCTTCGCGCGATACAGCGTCATCGTCACCGACAGCTTCTCGCCCGAGAACAGGTAGTCGGGACCATAGCCGGTCTCGGGCACGATCAGCATCGTGGTGCTCTCGGGCACCGAGAACCCGGCGTACTTGGCGATGAACGGCGCCGACTGGGCGACGACCTTGGCGTTGATATGCTCGCCGTCTTCCCACAGCGCGTGCTGCAGCTTGGCCTTGTTCTCGCCCTCGACCACGAAGCCGCCGCGCGCCTTCAGCTTTTCGAGCATCGTGTCGTAGATCGAATCGAACAGGATCACGCTGTTGTCCGACGAGCAAGAGGCCGCATAGTCGAGCGTCTTGGAGATCAGGATCTTGTCGGCCGCGTCATCGAGATCGGCGGTGTCGTCGACCGTGATCACCGCGTTGCCGACACCGACGCCCAGCGCCGGGGTGCCCGACGAGTACGCCGCGAGCACCATCGGCGTGCCGCCGGTGGCGAGCACG
>CAJCHR010000148.1 GCA_903970225.1 Actinobacteria bacterium 21-64-8
GGGGCCTCGTCGCTGATCTTCGCTATGGCGAGCTTCGGTCAGCACTGCCGGATTGGATCGAAGGCCAGACCCGGGCCTTGTCGTACTTTGGCGGAGTTCCCAAAGCGATCGTGTGCGACAATCTGAAGGCCGCCGTCGTCAAGGCGTTGTGGTTCGAGCCGACGCTCAATCAAACCTTCGCCGCCATGGCCGAGCATTACGACACGACGATTTTGCCGACCCGCAGCCGCAAGCCGCGCGACAAGGGCAAGGTCGAAGGCGCGGTGCTGATCGTCGAGCGGTGGATTTTAGCGCGGCTGCGGCATCAGCGGTTCTTCAACCTGACCGATCTCAGTACCGCAATCGGCGGTTTGCTCGAGGAGCTGAACGATCGCCCGATGCGCCATATCGGCAAATCCCGCCGACGGCTGTTCGAGGAGATCGAACGCAGTGCCCTGGCGCCACTGCCCAACGAGCCGTTCGAATACGCCGAATGGAAGACGGCGAAGGTCCATCCCGACTATCATGTCGAAGTCGATAAGACCTTCTACTCGGTGCCGCATCGGTTGATTGGTCGTCAGGTGGACATCCGGCTCGCCTACCGGGCGGTCGAGATCTTCCATGATCATCAGCGCGTCGCCGGCCATGTGCGCCGTTCCCAGCGCAACGGCCGTGTTACCGTGAACGAGCATATGCCCAAAGCGCATCAGCGTTACGCCAATATGACGCCGGCGAGCTTGATCAAGATGGCTGGCCGGATCGGCCTCCACGCGGCCACCCTGGTCGAGCGGATGATGCGTGAGCGTCCGCATCCCGAGCAGGGTTATCGTTCCGCGATGGGAATCATCGCCCTGGCACGGCGCTACGAGCGCGATCGGCTGGAAGCGGCCTGTGAGCGGGCGCTGGTCATCAACGCCATCAGCTACTCCTCGGTGAGCGCCATCCTCAAATCCGGGCTCGATCGGGCAAGCCCTGCTTCCGAACCCGTCAAAGCAACGCCCTCACACGCCAACATCCGCGGCGGAACCTATTATCAATGAACGAAAGGAAAATTGTAATGCTGACCCACCCGACCCTCGACCAGATGCAGGCACTTGGCCTTGCCGGGATGGCGACGGCCTACCGGCAACTGGCCGAACAGGATCATGCCGCCGATCTCAGCCGCGACGAGTGGCTAGGCCTGATGCTCGACCGTGAAGCCGCCATGCGCGCCGACCGACGCCTGACCAACCGGCTGGCCGCAGCCAAGCTGCGCTTCCTCGACGCTTGCATCGAAGACATCGACTTCGCTTCTCGCCGCGGCCTCGACCGGCGCAATACTCTGCAGCTGGCGCAAGGTGCCTGGCTGAAAGCGCATGAAAATCTTATAATCACCAGTCAGACCGGAACCGGAAAAACCTGGCTGGGGTGCGCCTTCGGACGCCAAGCCGTTCGGCTCGATCATTCCGTTCTCTATCTGCGGATGCCACGTTTGTTCGAAGGCCTCAGCCTGGCCCGTCTCGACGGCCGCTTCCCGCGCGTCATCGATAAGCTCGCGCGAGTTCAGCTGCTCATTTTGGATGACTGGGGCACCCACACACTCAATGACCAGCAGCGCCTCGATCTCCTGGAAATCTTCGAAGAGCGATATCGCCGCAAATCGACCCTGGTTACCGCCCAGCTGCCCGTGGCTCAGTGGCACGACATGATCGGCGAGCCAACCATCGCGGATGCTATCCTCGATCGGATCATCCACAACTCCGACCGGATCGCGCTCGAGGGCGACAGCATGCGGAAGAAAAAGGTGACGCGCCCCTTGACCGACGCCGAAAACAGCGAAACGAATACTAATTGACTTCAACAACCAGGCAACCAAAACCGGCTCTGCCACGCTGTCCGCGATTTAGCGAAATCGCTGTCCGTTAATTAGCGAAACTGCTGTCCCGTTTTTGCGAAATACGCAGCCAAGCCGCTTGCGCCAACGGCTCAGGTCCGAACGCTCGTGCGGGAAGGCGTGCTGGAAGAACTCTTCGCCGGTGAAGAACTGGAAATACGGGTCGTGGATCCAGCTCTCGCACCCCCTCTCATCAGACAGGCCGTAAATGTGCGTAAGCGCTCAGCCGGGGCCCTGTTGAGACTGGCTTGACGCTTTGCGGAATCGCCACGGCATGAGGTCGCCGATTCTGCTATGGGGATGACCATCGATGATCGCCTCGAGTGTTTCGGCGATGTAGTGTAGGCCAGCGGGTTGACGTCGTTGAGCTTGCAGGTGGCGACGATCGACGCGAGCAAGGCCCAGTTTTCTGCCCCGATTTCATGACCGGCGAAGAGAGCGTTTTTCCTGGTCAAGCAGACTGGCCGGATGGCGTTCTCGACCGGGTTGGTGTCGAGCTCGAGACGCCCGTCTTCGAGGAAGCGTGTCAGCCCCTGCCAATGATTGAGCGCGTAGCGGATGTCTTCGGCGAGCGTCGAACCGCTGGAGATCATCGACAGCTGTTTCTCGAACCACGACTTCAACGCGGCTACCATGGGCAGCGAGTGCTCTTTGCGCGCGGCCAGCCGGATGTCCGGCGATGAGCCGCGCACCATGGCTTCGATGGCGTAAAGCTGTGCGATGTGCCGAACGGCGGCCTCGGCGATCGGCGACTTGCTGTTGCGCACCAATTTGACGAAGCGCCGGCGCAAATGGCTCCAGCAATGCACGAGCGTCCACGGCCCTTGCGGTCGAACGACTTCGGTCAGCCGATCATACCCGTCATAGGCATCGCATTGCAGGAAGCGTCCGCCAAAGCCGTCCAGGAACTGCTCCGCGAAGGCACCGCTGCGACCGGGAGCATATCGGAACAGCACGATCGGTGGACTTGGACCGCTGTGGCCGCGGTCGTCTGAGGCGATCGCCCAGAAGTAGCCTTTCTTCGTTTGGCCGCGCCCGGGATCGAGCACCGGCGCCTTGGTCTCATCCATGAACAGCCGCTCCGCCATGGCCAGGTGGTGGCACATGTGGTCCACAATAGGCTGGAGATGGAAGCAGGCGCGACCGGACCAGTTGCCCAGTGTCGCCCGATCAAGCCGGATCCCCTGGCGCGCATAGATCTCGGCCTGACGATAAAACGGCGTGTGGTCGCCAAACTTGGAGACGATGACGTGCGCGATAGCCGCTTCGGTCGGCAGCCCGCTGGGCACGACGTGCTCCGGTGCGTGCGCCTGCACGACGGGGCCCGAGCACCGGCGACAGATGTATTTCGGGCGGCGCGTGACCAGCACGCGCCATTGCGCCGGGATCACGTCGAGGCGCTTGCTGACGTCCTCGCCGATCTTCGTCATGGTGCCGCAACCGCACGGGCAGAGCGTGCTTGCAGGCTCGATGATCCGTTCCACTCGCGGCAAATGGTCAGGCAAGCAGCCGCGGTTGCGATGAGAGCCTTGATCCGGATCGCTCCGCGATCGCCCCTGGATCACCTTCTCGGCTCTTTCCTGCGCCGCGTCCAGGATGCCTTGTGCGATCTCCACGTCCTCGAGCGGCAAATGGTACTGATCTGGTCGCAGCTTCTCGGATTTCGAACCGAACTTGTCGCGTCGCAATTCGCCGAGAATGACCTCCAGCCGACGCCGCGCCTCCTCCGACGCAGCCAATGCCCCCTGATGCTCGCTCAAGGCTGCCTGCGTATGCGCCAGAAGCGCCTTCAGGCGTTCGTTTTCGTCGCGCAGCGCCGCGATGCTCATGCGCCATTTCGAGCACATCGCCGCCGCGTATGCCACGTTCAAAATAGCTGCCGAGTCATTCTGCCGCAGTTATCCCGCCGCCTGCGGGCGCCGTGCTTCTTCCGGGCGGACCAATCTCCAATCCAGCCCTTCGAACAAGGCCGCGAACATCGCTGGCGATATCCGCATCACGCCGTCCGCGATCGTTGGCCAAACAAACTTGCAACCTTCGAGGCGCTTGTGAACCAACACCAGGCCCGTCCGATCCCAGACCAAAATCTTGATCCGGTCCGCTCGCTTCGAGCGGAACACGAAGGCTGCGCCGCTGAACGGGTCGAGATGAAGCATCTCCTGCACCTTCGTCGCAAGCCCATCGTGTCCACAGCGGAAGTCGATCGGCCGCGTGGCAACGTAAATCTTCAGATCAGCACTGGCCGCGATCATCGTGACGCTCGCACCGCACGGATCACCCGGGACAGCTGCTCACCATCAATGGCCGTATCCGTCCGCAGCACGACATCACCGATCGCGATCTCAAGCTTGATCGCCGAAGCCTGACGCTCCTCCAACGCACGTTCCACAACCAACGGCGCAAATGTCGGCGGGGACGCCTCGCACGGCGGCAACATGCCTCGCTGTCGAAACCGCCGTCGCCAATCGTAGATCTGCCAGCGGGTCGCTCCGTGCTTGCGCGCCACCTCGGCCACCTGCGCGCCGGGCAACAAGCTCTCGGTGACAATTCTGGCTCTCTCGGCCTCCGAACGCACGCGGCGCCCCGACGGCCCTTCAAGCACCTCCAGCCGGCTTACCGACCCCGCCGATGAGCCGTCTAAATGGACGTCCTTTTTGCTGTCCAATCCCATCCCGAACCTCCGTCCAAGCCGGAGGCTTCTTCGCACAGCTATCCAGATCCCGAAGCAAGGGTTCCGGCTAAGCGCTTACGAAAATCCGTATCGGTCGATTTCAGCTCCTGCAGGCAGACGACATCGGGCTTTGCCGCACGCAGCCAGCGCAAGAGGTTCGGCAGGCGGCGATTGATATTGTTGATGTTGAATGTCGCGATCTTCATGTAGAGCTTGGCAT